>NZ_JBBKBD010000001.1:0-217394 GCF_037890055.1 Lagierella sp. ICN-221743
TGAATTATAGCGATTCTATTTAGGAATCGCTATAATTTGTCCAGGGTATATTTTAGAGTCCTTTAAGTTATTTATAGAAATAATTTCATCTACAAAGTCCCTTATATCTCCTTTATGATCCGATTCTTTTGCTATATCCCAAACTGTTTCATCGCTTCTAACTGTATATGACATATATTCAATCTTTGATTCATGCCCTTTTGATAATGTATAATTAAATGCAAGTGCTACTATTGTTATTAGTGTCAATATAATAATACTCATGCTTAGATAAAATCTAAATTTATTTACTATTCTATACTTTTTCATAACGTCCTCCGTTCATATGTTCGTTAATTATATGATATCGAACATTTGTACGGTTGTCAATAGTTTTCGAACAAATTTTCGTAAATTAGAACTTATGTTTGTTTACTAAGATTCTATATGCTATAATTTACTTAAATGAGGTGTTAAAAATGTATGAAGATTTAAATAAAAAAGAAATGATACTTCTCGAATTTTTAAAGAATTTTATAAATGAAAATGGGTATCCCCCATCATACCGAGAAATTATTGAAGATATAAAGATTATAAAATCTACTTCTACTATCAATTCATATTTAATACAACTTGAGAAAAAAGGCTATATTAGACGGGATCCTACTAAGAATAGAGCTCTTGAAATAATTGATATGGATGATTATATGACCGTTGGCAAAAAAGAAACATATGATATACCTATAGTAGGAATGGTTACAGCAGGCCAACCAATTCTTGCAATAGAAAATATTGAAGATACCTTTCCCCTACCTATTGAGTTTTCTCAAAAGGGTGAACTATTTATACTAAATGTATCTGGGGAATCAATGATAGAAGCAGGCATTCTAGACGGGGATAAAATAATAGTAAGAAAACAAAATGTTGCAGAGAATGGAGACATAGTCGTAGCTCTTATAGAAGACTCTGCCACAGTCAAAACTTATTATAAACACAGTGATCATATTGAACTTAGACCTGAAAACTCCAGTATGTATCCAATAATAACAAAGCAAGTTGAAATTTTGGGAAAAGTAATAGGTTTATTTAGAGAAATATAGATGGACTAATCCATCTATATTTTTATTTTATCTATTTCCATAAATTTTTGTAACACTTTCATCAATGCCAACTTGCATTGATAGAAGTTAAGCCCACCTTGATAATAAGCTACAAAAGGGTATCTAAGAGGACCATCTGCCGATATTTCTATGGAAGAACCATCGATAAAAGATCCTGAAGCCATTATAACTTTATCTGTATATCCGGGCATATCCCAAGGATAAGGGGTTACAAATGAATCTACTGCAGAAGCTTCTTGAATACTTCTACAAAACTCAACTACTAATTCTTCATCTTCAAATTGAATTGCTTCAATTATATCGTACCTAGTTGAATTGGAGTTTGGAAAAGTTTTAAAACCTAAACTTTCAAAAGTAGATGCAAACAACAAAGCTCCTTTAAGTGCTTCCATGGTAACTTTAGGTGCAAAATATAGGCCTTGTAGTGTTGTTCTTGTAGTACCAAATGTTAAACCAGTTTCTTTTCCAAGTCCTGGAGCTGTTAGTTTTATAGCTATCCTCTCAATTAATTCATTTGTACCAACAATATAACCACCACTTAAAGCTATTCCTCCACCTGGATTTTTTATAAGAGAACCAACCGTTAAGTCAGCCCCCAATTCTGAAGGTTCTTGTACTCTTGTAAACTCTCCATAGCAGTTATCTACCATAACTATAATGTTTTTATCTATAGATTTAACAAAGCTTATAGCCTTTTCTATCTGCTCCAAACTAAGTGCATCTCTTAAACTATAACCTGTTGACCTTTGTATCATTACTAATCTTGGTTTATTTTTTAAAATCTTGTCTTTTACAGCATATAAATCTATATTACCATCTTCAAGTAAATCTACTTTGTCATATTTAACTCCAAGTTCTATAAGTGTACCTTTAGTTTCTCCCTCAATACCAATAACCTGTCTTAATGTATCATATGGATCTCCATTAATAGAAAGTATTGAGTCTCCTGGTAATATACTTCCCTGTAATGCTAAAGCTAGAGCATGAGTTCCAGAAGCAATATTTGGTCTTACTAATGCATCCTCTGTTTTAAATACTTTCTTATATATCTCTTCTATTTTATCTCTTCCAGGGTCTCCATAACCATAACCTGTGGTCCAGTTAAAATCAGAAGATGAAAGTTTACTTTCCTGCATAGCGTTTAATATTTTTAAAAGATTGTGTTCTTCTATTTCTTTTAGTTTTATAAATCTTTCGTTTAGTTCATCTTCCTTTTGACATACATAATCATAAATATTTTCATCTATTCCATATACATCTTTGTAAAATTTTTTATTCATCTATATCCCTCAAAATATAATCAGCTATCTTTTCAAAATCGTAGCCATATTTCTTTATATCAATCCAATTTATCCTATCATCTCTTCTAAACCATGTATATTGCCTCTTTGCAAGTCTCCTGGAATTTCTTTTAAGAAGCCTTAACATTTCATCATAATCGGTTTTATTATCTAAATAATCTATAACCTCTTTGTATCCGATTCCCTTAAATGAAATAGAATTTTTATCATATTTTGAAATTAAAGACTTTACTTCTTTTAAGAGACCTTCTTCTATCATTTCGTCAACCCTATGGTTTATTCTTTCATAAAGCTTTGATCTTTCTTCTTCCAAACAATAGATATGAAAGTTATAATCTTTATTCTCTTCTCTAAAGTTATCATTTTTTTCAGAGTATTTAAGGCCCGTTGTATGATTATATTCAATAGCCCTAATAATTCTTTTAATATTATTTTCATCTATTGTCTTAAGTGAATTAGGATCCTTTGATTTTAGTAAATCTAAAAGTGGTTCAGGACCTTCTTTTTCATATATGTTCCAAAGTTTATTTCTATAATCTTCGTTTGGCTCTTCTTCACCAAATTCAAGTTTATACACTAAAGAGTTTATATATAGCCCTGTACCTCCAGCAATAATAGGAGTTTTGCCTTTTAATAATAAATTATCAATTATTTGAAAAGCATCTTCTTGAAAGTTTGAAACATTGTACTCTTCATCAGGATTTACAACATCAATTAAATAGTGCTTTATATCATTTTGAATTTTTCTACTTACTTTTGCAGTTCCAATGTCCATTCCTCTGTATATTTGCATGGAATCTGCCGAAATTATTTCGCTTTTGAGTTTATTTGCCAAGATTAATGATAACTTAGTCTTCCCTACTCCCGTCGGACCCACAATTAAAATTACATCTTTCATTATTTAACCCTCAAAAATAGTTTTTCAAGTTCATTTTTACTAACTTCTATTATAGTTGGTCGTCCATGTGGACAAGTTAGAGGATTTTCACATTGTAAAAGTTGTTGTAAAAGTACCTCAAGTTCTAAGTTAGACATAAAGTCTCCCGATTTAACAGATGCTTTACAAGACATGGAAATTATTTTGTTAATAATTTCTGAGTCATCAAAACTATTAATATCATCATTTAATCTATCCAATATATTTGTAAAAAGATCTCCTGTTTTTGGAATCTCTAAAATTTCAGGAAGTCCTCTTATAATAAGTGTGTCATTGCTAAATGCATCAACTTCAAAGCCTAAATCATAGAACATATTATAAAATTTCCTATATAGATCCATCTCTTTATCTGTAACATTTACAAGAATTGGACTTACTAATTGTTGGCTTGCTACTTCTTTTTTATTATATAAATTTAGAAATTTTTCAAAATTTATTCTCTCATGGGCAGCATGTTGATCCATTAGTATAATCTTATTTTCTTTAAGAGATTGAAAAATATTATAGGTTTTAAAAATAGTCCCAATATATTGATAACTTTTTATTTCTTTACTTGATTCGCTAAAATAACTTATATTATCTATTTCAATATCTTCTTCGTCTTCAATTTCTTTATTTGAAAAATTACATGAAGGTAAATGTTCCTCCTCTACGAAAAAATCATATTTAGCATCCAAGTCTGAAATATTAGAATCTTCTTCGTTATTAGAACTATCTTCAAAGTTTGTAGTACTATAGAAACTATTAATTTTCAAATCTTTTTCTTCATATGAATTAGAATATCTGTTTAGTAAATCTTTAAAGTCATTATTATATAGCTTTGGAACTTCTTCATCCTTATCATGTACAGATAAGTTTAAAAGATTCTTGCTTTCATTTAAAATTCTAGGCAATTCTTTATTAATCGAATTCTTAATATCATCTAAAATAACAATAGAAACTTTTTCTTTATTTGGATGAATATTTACATCAATAAGATTTGGTTTTATCTCAAAAAATAATTGAAAAGCTGGAAATCTTCCATTAGGTATTAATGAACCATAGGCTTTTTCTATTGCATTTGAAATATCTGAGTTTTTTACATATCTTCCATTGATATAAATATATTCCATGGACCTATTGGAGCGGTAATATCTATTATTTGATATATAGCCCTTGATGCTAAAATCCTTTTTATCAATATTAACTTCTAAAAGCTCTTTTGTAAATTCAAATCCAAAAAGCTCTGAGAGGTTAGATTTTAAACCTTGACCCTTAATAGTTCTAAAAACTTCTTTATCATCCTTTACATAAGTAAATCCAATATCATTATTACCTATGGCAAGTCGATACATAATTGAAGTTATAGCATTGGATTCTGATATTGTTGAATTCAAAAACCTCTTTCGCACAGGTATGTTGTAAAACAAATCTTCAACAATTATAGAAGTGCCATTATTTTTTGCAATATCGCTACGTGAAACCAGTTGTGATGACTCAAATATAAAAGAAGATCCTATATCGTCATCTTTAGTTTTTGTTTCTATGGTGGTTTTGGAAATAGAAGTTATACTTGCTAGAGCTTCTCCTCTAAAACCAAGTGAGCATATATTATAAAGATCGTTAAAGTTATCAAGTTTTGAAGTAGCATGTCTTTTCACTGCAACCTCTACCTCAGACTTTGAAATTCCACATCCATTATCTGTAACTTTTATATAATTCAATCCGCCTTCAGAAATTTCTACTTTTATCTCAGTGGCCTTTGCGTCTATTGAGTTTTCAACAAGTTCTTTAACTACAGAAAAAGGTCTTTCAATAACCTCTCCTGCAGCAATCTTTTGAATTGTATCTTTTGAAAGTATTTTAATCATATTATCTACAAATCCTTAGCTTCATTAAGTATTTTAATCATATTATCTACAAATCCTTAGCTTCATTAATTATTTCATCCAACTTAGTCAATGCTTGCATAGGAGTAAGCATATTAACATCAACTTCTCTAATTTTATCAATGAAAATCTCATATGAAGAATCCACCTCTTCATTACTCATATCGAAAAGTGATTCTTCTATAATGTCAGAATCTTTTTCTCTTTCTCTCTCGATATTTGAAAGTATCTTTTGAGCTCTGTTCGTAAGCTCAAGTGGTAAACCAGCAATTTTAGCTACTTCAATTCCATAAGATCTATTAGATTTGCCCTCTACAATTTTTCTTAGGAAAACAATACCATCTTTATTTTCTTGAATTTTAACTTTCAAATTAATGACATTATCAAATTTATCTTCAAGCTCAGTCAATTCATGATAATGCGTAGCGAAGAGAGTTTTAGCTTTAATTTTCTTACTAATATATTCAAGTACTGCCCAAGCTATACTTAGTCCATCAAAAGTGCTTGTACCTCTTCCAACTTCATCTAAAATTAAAAGGCTATCTTTAGTCGAGTTCTTTATAATATTACTAACTTCATTCATTTCAACCATAAAGGTACTTTCTCCCTTATATAGATTGTCAGATGCACCAATACGAGTAAATATTTTGTCCACAATGGATATATTTGCTTCATCAGCAGGAACAAATGAACCTATTTGTGCCATTATCACAATTATTGCTATTTGTCTTAAATAGGTTGACTTACCACTCATATTTGGTCCAGTAAGTATTTGGATATCATTGTATCCCAAGCCTATGGTAGTGTCGTTACTTATAAAATTCTCTAAACCTATAGAATTTTCAACTATAGGATGCCTTCCACCACTTATTTGGATAAGACCTATATTATTTAAATTTGGTCTAACATATTTATTTTCATATGCAACTATTGCAAGAGAATTGAATACATCTATTTCGGATATTATCTTTGATGTTTCCTTTATACGATTGATACAATCAAGAATTTCAAGTCTAATTCTATTAAATATCTCATATTCTAAGTTTACTATTTCAGAATCCGAACTTAAAATCATATTTTCAATATCTTTAAGTTCAGAAGTTATAAACCTTTCAGAGTTAGTTAAAGTCTGTTTTCTTTCAAAATAGTCAGGAATAAATTTTAAATTACTTTTAGTTACATCTAAAAAATATCCTAGCTTTTTATTAAAGACAACCTTAATATTTTTTATTCCTGTTTCTTCTTTAAGTTCTTGCTCATATTCAATTAATCTTTTCTTTCCCTTGACTCTATTATCTCTAATTTCATCTAAATGGGCATCGAAGCCAACTTTTATAATATTTCCTTCTGTAATTAATATTGGTGGATCTTCTTCAATAGATTTATCTAGTAACTCATATATATCTTTTAATGTGTCTAACTTTTCAACTATTGATTGTAAGACTTTGCTGTCATTATCTAAAATAGCCCTTTTTATTTCCGGAAGTTTTTCAATAGAAATTTTTAAAGAAACTAAATCTCTAGCATTTGCTCTTCCAAATGACAATTTACCAATAAGTCTTTCTAAATCGTATATCTCCTTTAATAAATTTGATATATTATTTTGTAATGATCTAGAATTGTAAAAAGAATTTACTATTTCTTGTCTAATAATAATTTCATTTTTATCCATTAATGGTCTTTCTAAAAAACTGTGTAAAAGCCTGCTTCCCATTGATGTAGACGTATTATTTAATATTGAATAAAGTGATCCCTTCTTAAAACCTGTTGAAAGATTTTTATGAATCTCAAGGTTTATAATTGTATGAGAATCAATATTCAAATATCTATCTATTTCGTAATAATATGCACTTTTAATATGCGTTAAGTTTTCGGTCCTATAATTGTAAATATAGCTTAATAGCAAGCTTATAGCTTTAAAGATTTTTAAGTCTTTTAATTCAGATGTTATTTCCTTTTCATCTATTATTTTTTCATGATCATTTTCAGCAATATTTTCCGAAATAGTTAATGTTATATTATTTAACTCAGCCAAGTTACTTAAAAAATCTTGTGAAAAAGCTTTATTCTCATTATAAATTATTTCTGATGGACTTACTTTTATTATTTCATTTTCTATTTTCTTTTCTAATTCTGAATGATTGGAATATCTAACCTTTGTAAAGTGAATACTTCCATCTAATATGTCCGAATAAGCTAAAGTTACAATATTATCATCAAAACAAATAGCCATTAAATAGTTAAAATCAGATGAATCTGTTGCTTCTTTATTTATGATTGTTCCAGGTGTTACCTTGTCAATAATTCCTCTTTTAACTATCCCCTTTGCCTCTTTTGGGTCTTCTAATTGCTCACATATTGCAACTTTATAGCCTTTTTCAACAAGTTTTGATATATAAGTATCTGCAACGTGATATGGAATCCCACACATAGGACATTTTTGATTATTACCACAATCTCTCTTAGTTAAGGCTATTTCAAGCTCTCTTGAAGCTGTTATGGCATCGTCAAAGAACATTTCGTAAAAATCTCCCAGTCTAAAAAATAGAATACAATCTTTATTCTGTTCTTTTACTTTCATATATTGTTGCATCATTGGAGTTAAATTGTCCATTATATCACCTTATATTAATTCTCCGCTAAGTGAAAAAGAATTATGACTATTTATTTTCACTTGAACCAGTTTTCCTATTAGTTCTTTTGGACCTTCAAAGTGAACCAGCTTATATCCTCTAGTTCTTCCTGTTAATATATCTTCGTTATTTTTACTAGGACCCTCGACTAATACTTCTACCGTTTCACCTAACATTTTTTCGTTATTTTCATAAAATATTTGATACATCTCTTCTATTAGTCTATCAAATCTCTTTTGGCTTACATCTCTCGGTATTTGCTCATCCATTGTTGCGGCCTTTGTGCCTTCTCTTTTACTGTAGATAAAAGTAAATCCTTGGTCATATCTTACTTCTCTAACTACTTTTAAAGTCTCTTCAAAGTCTTCCTCTGTTTCACCTGGAAATCCAACAATAATATCCGTTGATAGAGTTATATTAGGAATTCTTTTTTTTAACTTTTTAACAAGATTTAAATAGTCCTCTTGAGTATATTTCCTATTCATTGCTTTTAATACACTGTTTGACCCTGCTTGGAATGGTAAATGTAAATTTTCGCATACCTTATCACATTCTGCCATTGCATCTATTAAATCATCTGAAAGATCCTTTGGATGGCTAGTTAAAAATCGAATTCTTTCAATTCCGTCAATCTTATTTATCATTCTAAGCAAATCTGGAAAAGAACAAGGATTTTCTAAATTCTTTCCATATGAATTTACATTTTGACCAAGTAGAGTGACTTCTTTATAACCTTTTTCGGCAAGTAATTGTATTTCTTCTAAAATACTTTCTGGACTTCTACTAACTTCTCTTCCCCTTGCATATGGAACTATACAATAGGTACAAAAGTTATTGCATCCTGTCATAATATTTACATATCCTATAAAGTTATGATCTCTATTTAAATTTGGTATTTCATCTATTAAATCCGTCTCTGATATATCTACTACCATTTTCCCAGTATTTAGATGTCTGTCGATTAAATTAGGTAGCATAGAAATATTTTTAGTTCCAAATATTATATCAACATGTCTATACTTTTCTCTAATTACATCTCTAGCGTCTCCTGTTTGCATCATGCAACCACAAACTGCAATAATCATGTCTGGTTTCTCTCTTTTAAGTCTTTTTAGAGCTCCCAGTTGTCCATAAACTTTAAGCTCTGCATTTTCTCTAACAAGACATGTGTTGTATATTATAAAGTCTGACTCTTCTAAATCTTCAGTTCTTTCGTAACCTAAATTTTCTAAAATATATCTAATTCTTTCAGAGTCGTGTTCATTCATTTGACATCCATAAGTTATTATAGTGTATTTCTTTTTCATAAAATCTACTTTTCAATTGCCTTTCTAATCAAATCATATTTTTTTACAGGAAAGTCTATTTTAGTCGTAAATATCTCTTTAGCTCGTGGAACTACATCTACAACTTCTCCCTCAGCGTTTGTCATTTCGCCTATAATGAATTTATTATATTTATATTCTGGTCCGAATATTTCTAATTCATCTCCTGAAAATATTCTATTTCTTTGTTCAATTGTAGCTGTTTTTGTATCTTTATCATAATCTAGAACTACACCTACAAAATCATAATTTCTAATGTATGAGCTTGTGGTATATAATTGATCGTGTTCGTCTGGCTTTTTAAAAAAGAATCCTGTTGTAAAATCTCTATGGGAAACTTTTTTTATTTCATCTAAAAGCTCTGTTGCTAATTCTTCTGTGTAAGTTCCATTATAATATGCATCTATGGCAATTCTATAGCTTCTAATAACTGTAGCAACATAATATAATGTCTTAACTCTTCCTTCAATCTTTAAGCTATCTACATTAGCTTTAAAAAGTTCTGGAATATGCTTTATCATACATAAATCTTTAGAGTTAAATATAAAAGTACCATTATCATCCTCTTCAATAGGATAATATTGTCCTGGTCTTTTTTCTTCAACTAAATTGTATTTCCATCTACAAGCTTGGGCACAGTCTCCCCTATTTGCATCTCTACCTGTCATGTAATTGCTTAGTAAACATCTTCCAGAATATGAAATGCACATAGCACCATGCACAAAAACTTCAAGATCCACATTTGGAACTTCACTTTTTATTTTGCTTATTTCGTCTAATGAAAGCTCCCTTGCAAGTACAATCCTCTTAACTCCCATACTCTCCCAAAATCTAACGGTCTCATAATTAGTTACGGAAGCCTGAGTTGATAAATGTATTTCAATATCTTTACTTACAGACCTAATAACTGAATATATTCCAGGGTCTGATACAATAAGTGCATCTACCTTACTATTTACAAGAAACTCAACATATTCTTTTAATCCAATTAGATCTTCATTATGCGGAATAATGTTAAGTGTTATATAAATCTTTTTATTATTTTCATGAACAAATTCTATAGCTTCTAATAGCTGTTCATTGGTAAAATTTTTAGATGCTTTTCTCATTCCAAAATCTGGACCAGCTAAATAAACCGCATCTGCACCATAATGAATTGCATATTTTAATTTTTCTAAATCCCCTGCTGGGGCAAGTAATTCTATTTTTTCCAATCTAAACTCCTCATCAAAACAATATCCTATAAGAGATTAAATCTTATAGGATATTGACATTCCATCATCTATAGGTATAATTGATGTTCTATATTCCTCTAAATTAGAAATATATTCAAGAAACTCATTTAATCTTTTGACGATAGTTATTTTTCTATGGCGCTTAGTAAGCGCTTCTTCATTACATACCATACCTTTAAATAGTACGTTGTCACATACAATAATACCTTTATCATTTATCAAATTCATTGATTCTTTAAAATATTTTAAATATTGTCCCTTCGCGGCATCGATAAATATCATGTCAAATTTTTCTTCGCAATCTAGTAGATATTCATAGGCATCACATTGAACGACATCTATACTATGACTAAAATCAAAATCCATTATATTTTTTTTAGCAATTTCAATCATTTTAAGATTTTTTTCTAAAGTTATTATTTCAGCATCACTATATGCCAGATTCATAATAATAGATGAATAGCCTATTGCTGTTCCTAGTTCTAAAATCTTTTTTGGTTTTTGCAAGCTAACAATAAGAGTTAAAAATTTAGACACTTCAGCTTCAATAATTGGAACATGATTTTCCTTAGCATATTTTTCCATCTCTAATAGTCTTGAATCTTTTGTAATTGATAAAGATCTTATATAATTTTCGACATTTGAATCTACTATCATTAATCTAATTTGATTTCCTTTTCAATAGCTTGAAACACTTCTTGAAGTTTCATAGAAAAACTTGCTTCAGAAAATAAAAATCTACTAACTTCTGGATTTAAGGACAATATATTTTGTAAGTTTTGAAGATTTTTAAAATCTTCACCTGTAGCCTTATTCTCTTGTTTTTTTAATTCATAATCCAGAATTTTTCTTCTGAAGTCATCAATCATATCCCTGTTCTTTTCATCTTTATAAACTGTTTCATGTAATTTTTTATATTCCATAAACTCAGAGCTATTTGCGAGCTCTTTGCCTATCTCTGTTGCTTTTGAAACTAAATCCATTATAAACTCCTAAACTTCTATAATTACAGGAAGTATCATTGGTCTTCTCTTTATCTTGCTAAATAGGAATTTTTTTAAATCCTCTCTAACTTGATGTTTAATACTTCCCCAGTCTTTTATATTATTTTCTTGACATTCTTGTAGAGAATTTTCAACAACATGCTTTGCATCGTCCATTAAAGACATACTTTCCTTGACATATACAAAACCTCTGGAAATAATGTCAGGGTCAGATAAAATTTCGTTAGTATCTTTATTAACTGTGATTACAACTACAATAAGTCCATCTTCTGAAAGATGCTTTCTATCTCGAAGTACAACATTTCCAACATCACCTACTCCAAGACCATCTACTAATATATTTCCGGCATAGTCTGTATCTAGTAATCTTGCGCCTTTTTTTGTAAATTCATAGGTATTTCCATTTCTACCAATAAATATATTTTCACTGTTCATACCAAGTGACTCTGCTAATTCTCCATGAACTTTTAAATGTCTATACTCACCATGTGCTGGTATAAAATATTTTGGTTTTACAAGCACATGCATAAGTTTTAGTTCCTCTTGGCAAGCATGTCCTGAAACGTGAACATCAGCTAATGCATCATAAATTATATTTGTACCTATTTCAGTTAGTTTGTTTATTATTTGAGACACAGTTTTTTCATTACCAGGTATTGGTGTTGCAGAAATAATAATGGTATCTGTCGGTGTAAGTTTTACCATTCTGTGTTCTCCATAGGCCATTCTTGTTAAAGCACTCATTGGCTCACCTTGAGAACCTGTGGTTAGTAATACAATTTTATCACCATCATACTTATTTATATCTTTGAGATCTATTAATGTATTATCTCTAACATCAAGATAATTCAATTCTTTAGCTACAGAAATAATATTAATCATGGATCTACCTGAAAGCGCAACCTTTTTATTATAGTGCTCTGCAGCATAAATAACTTGTTGTATTCTATGCAAGTTAGATGCAAAAGTTGCAACTATAATCCGAGATTTTGCTTTGCCGAATAAATCTATAAATGTTTCTCCTACAGATCTTTCACTTAGAGTATATCCACTTCTAACAACATTTGTGCTGTCAGCAACAAGTGCTAAAACTCCATTTCTTCCTATCTCCGCAATTCTTGTAAGATCCATTCTATCACCGTCAATTGGAGTATAATCTATCTTAAAATCTCCCGTAAAGAAAACTACTCCAAGTGGTGTATTGATAGAAAGACATACAGCATCTGGTATACTATGACTTGCTTGGACAAACTCTATATCAAAACATCCTAGTTTTATAGTTTGACCCTTCTCAACTACTTTTAGATTATTTGAACTAAGATTGTGTTCAATAATTTTATTTTTAATTAAACCAATAGTTAGATTTGTAGCATATACATCAATATCTAGTTTTTTAAGAACAAAGGGTATTGCACCAATATGGTCTTCATGTCCATGGGTTACTACAATCCCTCTAACTTTGTGTGCATTTTTTTCTAAATAATCAATATCTGGTATAACAATGTCAATACCTGGCATACTTTCATCAGGAAAAGTTAAACCAGCATCTACAACTATGATATCATTGCCATATTCAACCACAGTCATATTTTTACCAATTTCAGATATTCCCCCAAGAGGAATTATTTTTAACTTTCCATCTTTGCCATTTTTATTGTTTCTACCATTATATTTCTTATATGTTTTTCCTTTTTTATTTGGCATCTAAATCTCCTTACTTAATATTATTTTTCTCTTGACATTGAGAGCAGATACCAAAAAACTTCAAAACATAATTTGTTACTTTAAAACCGTAATTCTTTCTAATACTTTCTTCTATATCACTTGTTAAATCATAACTTACTTCTTCAACCTTATTGCATTGTGTGCAAATTAAATGATGATGCTGATGCTCTTCATCTCTTGTTAACTCATATCTATATCTATTATCATCAAAATTTAATTTGTAAACTAAGTTAAGTTCCTCAAATAATTGTAAAGTTCTGTATACTGTTGCTATACCAATATCTTTATCTTTTTTATTTACAATTAGATGTAGTTCTTCTGGACTTAAATGCTCAGAAGAATTTTCAAGTAATGTTTCATAAATAACTTCTCTTTGCTTAGTTATTTTGTATCCATTATTTTGAAGTATAGATTTGAATTTTTCTAAATCCATTGCTATCTACCTCCCTTTTTGTCTTTTTTCTCTTTCAATTCCAAATATATATCTATAACTTCATCAAGTTTTTTTTCATTTTCAATTCCCTCAAATAAAACTTGACCATCTTCATCTTTGACAGTTTTAAATATATATAAAATTTCATCGTCTTCATCTGTAGATTTTAAAACTACATAATCATCGTCTTCCACACCGAAACTATCTACAAGATAATATTCTTCTATTTCATTGTTTTCATTGTATATTTCAATTATTTCCATAATATCTCCTTATTTAATCATATCCAAATATGACTGAAGTATATATGTCGAAGCAACTTTGTCAATCACTTTTTTTCTATTCTTTCTACTGACATTTCCTTCAATTAAAATACGTTCTGCAGAAACTGTAGTAAGTCTTTCATCTTGTAAAATTATTTCATTATTTAACTCTTTCTTCATACGAGAAACAAAGTCTAAGACTTTTTCACCTTGTGGACCAATGGAATTATTCATGTTTTTAGGTAGCCCAACCACTATTTTCGAAACATTATTTTCTTCAATTATTTCCTTTAGCCTTTGAATATCCTTTTTTATTCCCGTTCTAATAATAGTACTATGACCTTGAGCGGTAATAAAAAATGGATCACTAATAGCTACTCCAATAGTTTTATCTCCTACATCTAAACCCATAAATCTTTCCATTATAACTCCTTATATTACTTTGATATAAAAATCTTCACATACAGTGGCGCAATATCCACAAAGCACACATTTATTAGGATTTACTTTTGCCTTATTATTTTCAAGATATAATGCATTTTGGTCACATCTTTTAACGCATTTTCCACATCCAATACAATAATCCTCAATTATAAGTTTTCTCTTTCTAGATGAAAGTTTTTCTAGTTTTTTATTGCACTTATTGTTAATAATAAGATCAACATTACAGTCTATTTCATCTTTCGATTGGCAACCGATTGCTATACTATCAGCTAAATTTAATTCTTTAACAAATTTAATTGAGTCATATACTTCAGAGATAAGATGACCTCCACCTAGTGGCTTCATACTATATATACCTTTATTGTAAGACTTTGCCTCTTTAAGAACTCTTATCATATCTTCTGCATTTCCATCGGGAATTCCAAGACCATTTTTATTTAATATTGGATGAAGAACTTCTATTTCATTAAATTTATTAGCTCCTTCAACTCCAGAAATTCTGTGTGTTGATAACCCTACTGTTCTTATATACCCTTTTTCTTTTGCTTTAATAAGAAATTCTAAAGCTTCGTAATGACCTTTGATTGTAAATTCCGATTCCTGTTCATGTAATAAAAAAATATCGATATAATCTGTGTTTAATCTATTAAGAGCTTCTTCTAGGGCTTCTTTTGCAAGTTCTTTATTCCATGCATAAGTTTTGGTTGCTATAACATATTTATCTCTAGAAATTCCAGCGTATCCCTTTTTTAAATACTCATAATTGTCATAAAGCTGGGCTGTATCAATGAAATTAACGCCTTTTTCAAAGGCATATCTTATAAGATATGCCCCTTCATCTACAGGTAGATTACTTTGAAAAGGCGTAATCGTTAAACTTCCGAAACACATTGGAGAAACCATAATTCCTGTGTTCCCTAACTCTACTAATTTCATTCTATTTTTCTTCTTTTAAATAATTTTTTAGAATTTCTTCAAGTAAATCATCTCTATCCACTTGTCTAATAATATTTCTAGCATTTCCATGAGAGGTTATATACGTAGGGTCATCAGATAGTAAATAACCTATGATTTGATTAATTGGATTATATCCCTTCTCTTTTAGGAGTTCATAAACTGTTGTTAAAATTTCTTTAATTGATTTTTCAGAATCTTTTTGTGGTTCAAACATCATAGTTTCGTTCAAATGATCTTTATTCATAAAAACCTCCTTGTATACCAATATTACTTAATAAAATTATCGATTATTGACTTAACAGAAGATAAAGCCTCATCTACTTTGTCAACATCTTTTCCACCTGCCATAGCAAAGTCAGGTCTTCCCCCGCCATTTCCTCCGGTAATTTTAGCTACTTCTTTAACTACATTTCCTGCAGAAATAGTCTTTCCAGCTAAATCTTTTGAAACTGCTGATAAGAAGTTTATTTTTTCGTCAGTTATATTAGCAAGAACAACTACTCCAGATTGTAATTTATCCTTTAAGTTATCTCCCAATGCTCTTAAGTTGTCTACAGACATGTCATTTACTTTATAAGCTACGAATTTTATTCCTGAAGTTTCTTTTACATGTTTAAGGATGTCGTCACTGCCTTTTAAACTATCTTTTTCTTCAAGTTTAGCTAATTCTTTTTCTAAAGCTTTTAGTTCTAAGTGCATATCTTTAACTTTTAAAGTTAGGTCTTTCTTTTCTGACTTCAATTCATCTGATAGTTCATTTAATAGATTTTCATCTTCTTTTAAGACTTCATATACTTTTCTACCTGTTATGGCTTCAATTCTTCTTACACCTGCTGCAACTGAAGATTCTGAAACTATCTTAAGCATTTGAATTTCAGCTATGTTTTCAACATGACAGCCACCACAAAGTTCTACAGAGAATTTATCACCTATGGAAACAACTCTAACAATATCTTTATACTTGTCTTCAAATAGACCTACAGCTCCATATTCTTCAGATTCTTTTAGTGTCATATTTTGTTTTTTTACAGGTAAAGCCTTTGATATGGCATCATTTACTATATTTTGTACTTTTAATAAATCTTCTTTAGAAATTGTTTCAAAATGAGTTATATCAAAACGAAGTCTGTCTGGTCCAACATAAGAACCAGCTTGGTGAACGTGGTTTCCAAGAACATCTCTTAGGGCCTTATGCAATAAGTGAGTTGCTGTATGATTTTTTGTAATATCACGACGTCTATCTACATCAACCTGTAAATCTACATCGTCACCAATATTTATTTTTCCTTCTTTAACAGAAACAAAATGATAAATTCCGTTATTCTTATTCTTTTTGGTGTCAAAAACATCTATCAAACTAGTTTTAGATTTTATTATTCCTGTGTCACCTATTTGACCTCCACCTTCTCCATAGAAAGGTGTAGTTTCGGTTACGATAATACCTTCTTCACCAGCTAATAGACTGTCCACTAAAGAGCCTTCTTTTAAAATCATAGCTACTTTAGACTTTGCACTCATATTGTCATATCCAACAAAGTTAGACTCTTTCAAATTGATTAGATGTTCATTCTTTTCGTTTGCCCAACCAACATTTCCACTTTGTCTTGATGATCTAGATCTTTCTCTTTGTTCTTCAAGTAAATTTTTAAAATCATCAAGATTTACATTTAAAGAATTTTCCTTAAGTATTTCAACTGTTAAGTCTATAGGAAAACCATAAGTGTCATATAATTTAAAAGCATCTTCGCTTTTAATATAATCATGTTTGGCTTTTTTTGCATTATCTATTAAATTTTCAAGAATTGATAGTCCTTGGTCTATAGTTTCCTGGAATTTGCTCTCTTCAGAAGATATAATCTTAGTAATTCTTTCTTTATCTTCTAAAAGTTCTGGATATTCCATATTGTAAATTTCCATAACTTTATTTACGATTTCAGGTAAAAAGTTATCTTTTATACCAAGTAATTTTCCATGTCTAGAAGCTCTTCTAATTATTCTTCTAAGAACATATCCTCTACCTTCATTACTAGGAATAATGCCGTCGTACACTAAGAAAGTCATTGCTCTAACATGGTCTGCTATGATTCTTATTGATATATCTTTTTTACTGTCAGTTTTATACTGGACCCCTGAAATTTCTTCAATTTTATGGATAATGTCCTTAACAAGATTTATTTCAAAAATATTGTCGGCATTTTCCATTACCATTGTAATTCTTTCAAGTCCCATTCCAGTATCTATATTAGGATGTTTTAGTGGTGTATAATTTCCATTAGCATCTTTATTAAACTGTGTAAATACTAAATTCCATACCTCTAAGAATCTATCACAGTCACATCCAGGCTTGCAGTTTGGATCACCACAGCCATTTTCAACACCTCTATCAACATGTATTTCAGAACAAGGTCCACAAGGCCCTTCTTCAAGTTCCCAAAAGTTATCATCTTTTCCAAGTCTTACTATCTTTTCTTCAGGAACGCCTATTTTATCTCTCCAAATAGTGTAAGCCTCATCATCTTCTTCATATACAGAAACCCATAGTATTTCTTCTGGTATTTCCATTCTCTCAGTTAAAAACTCCCAAGCCCACGTAATTGCTTCTTTTTTAAAGTAATCTCCAAAAGAGAAGTTTCCTAGCATTTCAAAAAAAGTACCATGTCTTTGAGTTATACCTACAGAATCAATATCTGCTGTTCTTATACATCTTTGAGAAGATGCAGCCCTATTTCCTGGCATTTTTAATTCTCCAGTAAAATATTTTTTAAGTGGTGCCATACCTGCGTTAATTAACAATAAACTGTCATCATCCATAGGTATTAGTGGAAAGCTCTTTATTATATTGTGTTCTTTTTCGCGAAAGAATTCTAAAAATTCTTTTCTAATTTCATTTAAACCTAAGTTTTTCATTCAATTCTCCTATATGTTTCTGTGATTATTATCAAAGAAAAAATTCTTTATATCATTTTTAAAATGTCCTAGTACTACCTTTACAGTAGCTACAACTGGAACTGCAAATATCATTCCAGGAACTCCAAACATTCCAGCTCCTAGTATCAAGCTAGTCAATATTAAAAGTGGATTTAGTCCAATAGTAGTTCCAAGTATCTTTGGTGCCAAAATATTATTTTCAACCCATTGTATTAAAACAAAGGCCACAGCCACAATTACAGCTTTAATTGGATTATCTACCAAAGCTAGAACAACTGCAGGAACAAATCCTAAAGCAGGTCCTATATATGGTATTATATCTGCAACACAAGTTATAATCCCAATTATAAGCGCATAGTCTATCCTCATAATTAACAAGAATATAGTAGTCATAACTCCAACGGCAATTGCCATTATTAGTCTTCCTCTGACAAATTGGGAATTAACTCTATCTATTTCTTTAAATAGTGATGTGGTGCTCTTGTATTTATTTGGTGGAACTTGATTTTTAATCCACACAAAATACTTTTCTTTAAACATTATAAAATAAAATGTAAATACAGGTATTAAAACAACCCTTATAATACCGCTTGCAAGTCCAGATACTTTTTCTCCTATATTACCCAATTCGAATATTAAGTTATCTTGAACTTTATTTAGACTTTTTAAGATACTTTTAGTTCCACTTGTTATAAAGTCATTTGCTGCTGGATAGTCTGTGAACTTATCCCCCACTTTTTCTCCTAGCTCATTAATGTATCGAATAATTTGAGGTATTGACTGAACTAAATTTTTAAGCTGTTCTACAAGCATAGGCCATAAAAATACTACAATAATAGCAAAGAAAAGTATTACTATTAAATACACTACCAAAATGGCATATGACCTTTTTAAACCTAAATCTTCAAGCTTCATGGCTAGAGGATTTATTAAGTATGCTACAACTACAGAAATTATTGCAGTGGATAATGTCCTACTAACTATTGGATACTTATTAAAAATAAAAAGGGTCATTAGTATTAATATAATTATAACCGTAGTTCTCTTTATAAAAATTTGATCGAATTTTAACCTATTTCGTAAACTAACTTTGGTATTTCCAATATTAATCAAATAGTAGATGCTAAAAGATAACAAAAAAACTACTAAAACCAATATTGCATTTATAAGTAAATGTTGAACATCAAAAGGCATTTATACACACCCCTAAATCTATATTATCTCTTAATATAGTATATCATAGATTTTTAAAAATATTTAAGTTACTTTAAAAGTCAAGAAAACAAGATAAAATTATCTTGTTTTCTTAACATTTCTATCTACCATATCTTGTAAACTTATGGAATCAATTGTATTGTTCATCTCATCTTCAATAACTTGCCAAACTTGTCTTGCAATACAGTAATCTTCTTTACAGCAAACTCCATCCGCGCTTGAACATTCTGTAATTCCAAAAAAGTCTTCAGCTGATCTTAAAACATCTCCCACGGTTATATCTTTAGGATCTCTCGTTAAGAAATAACCTCCCTTTGGTCCTCTTATACTATCTACTAAATTATCTTTTTTTAATTTTCTAACCAATTGTTCTAAATATCCCATAGGCAAATCAGTAGCTTTTGAAACTTCGCTTAGAGGAATTGGGTCTTCCCCATAGTGTCTTGCTAATTCAAACATAGTATGCAGTCCATATCTGCCTTTAGTTGAAAGTCTCATTTTACTCCTCCAAATTACTTAGTATCATAATTTTAAAATAATTTTATTTCTTACACTATAAAAAATATTAAACCTTTATTTTATAACTAGATTAATTATTTTCCCTGGCACATAAATCTTTTTGATTATATTTTTGCCTTCTAAAGCATCTTTGAACTCATCACTGGAAATAACTTTATCAAAAATAGCTTCCTTTTCTTCGTCAATATTTATCTTTATAGTTCCTTTAACTTTACCGTTAAGTTGTACAGGAATTTCGTAAACACTTTCAACTAATTTTGATTCATCGTATTCTGGCCAGTTTTGCTCATGCACATTTCCATTCTTCATTTTTAGTTCCCATAATTCTTCAGTTATATGTGGTGCAACCGGGTTCAATAATATTAGGAAAGTTTCAAAGTCTTTTAATGTAAGTTTGGAATTCGAATAAAATTCATTTATTAAAGTCATAAGCTGAGCTATAGCTGTATTAAACTTTAAATTTTCATAGTCTTCAGTAACTTTTTTTATAGTTCTGTGAATTTCTCCTTCTAAATTCTCAGAATACTCTTCACTTTCTTCTAACATATCTTGAAGCTTCCAAACTCTTTCTAAGAATTTTCTACAACCCTTTACACCATTTTCAGACCATGGCGCTGATTTTTCAAAATCACCTATAAACATTTCATAAGTTCTTAATGTATCCGCTCCATAATCTCTTATTATATCATCAGGATTAACAACATTTCCTCTAGATTTCGACATTTTTTCGCCGTTATCTCCAAGAATCATTCCATGGCTTGTTCTCTTTTTATATGGTTCTTTAGTATTCACTACTCCTATATCATATAAGAACTTATGCCAAAATCTTGAATAAAGTAAATGTAGAGTTGTGTGTTCCATTCCTCCATTGTACCAATCTACTGGAAGATAATAGTTTATTGCGTCTTTTGAAGCAATTCCATTATTATTTTTTGGATCTACATATCTTATATAATACCATGAGGAACCTGCCCATTGTGGCATTGTATCAGTTTCTCTCCTTGCAGCTCCACCACAGCAAGGGCATTTTGTATTAACAAAACTCTCTATATTTGCCAGTGGTGATTCGCCGTCTCCTGTAGGTTCATAATTATCCACTTCAGGTAACTTTACAGGTAGCTCTTCTTCAGGTACTGCAACCCATCCACACTTTTCACAGTGAACTAGTGGAATCGGTTCTCCCCAATATCTCTGTCTTGAAAATACCCAGTCTCTTAATTTATAATTGGTTTTTCTATTTCCAATCTTTAATTCTTCAGCCTTAGAAATTATTTTTTCTGAAGCCTCTTTAACATCTAATCCATTTATAAAGTCTGAGTTTATTAACTTTCCATTCACTATTTCTGTTAACGGAAGCTTATCATTTTCACCTCGAGAAATTACTTGAATTATTTCAAGTCCAAATTTCTTTGCAAAGTCATAGTCTCTTTGGTCGTGTGCTGGAACTGCCATAATAGCACCAGTTCCATATGTTGTAAGAACATAATCTGAAACATATACCGGAATTTCTTTTCCTGTAAATGGATGAACAGCGGTAATTCCATCAATTAAAACACCGGTTTTATCTTTAACTAATTGAGTTCTTTCAAATTCAGATTTTTTTTCAGCCTCTTGTCTGTATGCAGCTATTTCATCCATGTTTTTAATTATATTTTTATGTTTTTCTAGTAGCGGATGGTCAACTGCTATAACCATGTAAGTAACACCAAAAATAGTATCAGGTCTTGTTGTATATACTTTTATAAAATCGTCTAAGTTAGAAACTTTGAAATCCAATTCGCATCCATGGGTTCTCCCAATCCAGTTAATTTGTTGCATTTTAACCCTTTCAGGATAATTAACCTCAGCTAGATCGTCTATTAATCTATCAGCATATTCAGTTATTTTAAGCATCCATTGGCTTTTAATCTTATGTTCAACTTCACTGCCACATCTTTCGCAGTTACCACCTATCACCTCTTCATTTGCAAGTCCTGTCTTACATGATGGACACCAGTTAATAGGCATTTCTTTCTTATAAGCAAGTCCTTTTTCGAATAGTTTTAAAAATATCCATTGAGTCCATTTATAATACTCAGGATCAGTTGTGTCTATTTCTCTGTCCCAGTCAAAGGAAAGGCCGATAGATTTCATTTGATTTCTAAATCTATCAATATTAGTTCTTGTAATTACTGCAGGATGAACTTTGTTTTTTATAGCATAATTTTCTGCAGGAAGTCCAAAAGCATCCCAGCCCATTGGATAAAGAACATTATATCCTTGAAGTCTTCTCTTTCTAGATACTATGTCCATAGCTGTGTAAGGTCTTGGGTGGCCTACATGAAGTCCCTGTCCTGATGGATATGGGAATTCTATTAGTGCATAAAATTTCTCTTTGTTTTCATCAATTTCTGTTTTAAAAGTTTTATTCTCTTCCCAATACTTTTGCCATTTTTTTTCAATGGCATTAGGATTGTATATGTCCATTTTTCCCTCCAAAATTTAATCTGAATAAGAAAAAACTTTCGTTTCAAAATGACACGAAAGTTAATTTCAGTTAATTAATTATTATTAGTTTTATTATAACAAAATATTTTTTCTTATCTTCTTGTCATTACAAGATTATCTTCTTATTAAAATTTAATTATCTAGTTAAATTGTAGCATTTTAGTTCAATTAAATCAATCTTCAAACTCTTCTTTAAGAAGTTCTAACAGGATTTTTAACTCATCTTCCGTAAAAGTTAGTCCCTTGCTCATTCTTGTATGATCTGGATTCCATTCTCTTATATCATACTTTGCAGGTCTTTCAGCCCAACTTACAAGATTTAATTCTTTTCTCCATCCCTTATCATTTTCAGATAGTATACCAAGATTTTCAACTATTTCATATTTAAATTCAGCCATATCTTCCCCCTACATAATAAAATTGTTTTTATTTGGAATTACTGCTAGAAGCATACCATTTATTTCCTTTATTATATTGTTTAAGCGATTAATATCATCACTCAAATCCTCTTCATATTTAAATACATGGTTTAATAAAAGCCTATCCTCCTCGTTGAAACTTTGTAGTAATTCATCTAAATTTCCATCAAATTCCTCTCCACTCTTTACAGCAGAAAAAAGAATGTTTAAAGTTTTATTTTCATAGATTTTTATTTTTTCTAGATCTTCATCTTTTAGTGCATTTAAAGAATTTAAAAGTATTTCATCTACTTCATTTTGCATCTTATTTATTTTAAAGTTTTCCAAAAGTTCTTTAATACTATAATATTTTTTCTCCAATACCTTCGACTTCTTTATATTTTCATTATCCAAATGCACACCCTTCATAAATTCTATATCGATAATGTAGTCTATAGCTTCAAGCATTCCATTACTAATATCAGTATTTAAGTTTAAAGATTTTAAAACTTCAACTTCTTGCAACTTATAGAAGAGTTCCTTTTGTTTCATATTTCTTAAGTTTTGCAAACTTTTTACTTTTTCCAAGCTTAAATTAAATTCTTTTATATTGTCAATCCTATCATTTATTAGTTCAAGTAAATTATCTTCTTTCAGTTACAATCACCCCTATCAAGCTTAAGTTTATCATCAAATAAAAAAGTTTCAAAATTGATTTTGAATTTAATGATATGATATCATTAAACTATAAAAATTTAAAACCTTAATTTAAGGAGTAAGATATGAAAAAAAATAATTTTATCGTTAAATTAGTCGCTGGATTACTTGTTGTAGCTATGATATTCCCTATAATTTTTTCATTTTTTGCAACATGGAAATAAAAGACATTAGTTTTGACGAAAAAAAAGGACTTTTTATAGTCGAGTTTGATAAAAAAACTCTAAATGCAAGCTATAACCTATATAATGAGCTAAATCTTTCAAAGGGAAAAGTTTTAGACGAAGAAGAATTTAATAAACTTATGGACTTTAATGACTACAATTTGAATTTCTCAAAAGCTCTTAATTTTATTAGTTTTAGAATACGTTCAAAAAAGGAAGTTTATGACAAATTAAGAAAAGAAAATGTGTCTAAAGACCATATAGATAAAATAATCTCAAAACTTCAAGATGATGGATACATCGATGACTATAGATTTGCTAAGGCCTTTTTCGAATCAAAGATAGAAATTAATAAATGGTCAAATAGAAAAATTGAGTATGAACTTATAAATAAAGGTATAGATAAAAATATTATAGATGAATTTTCATTTAATTTTAAAGAACTTGAATTTGAAAACGCAAAAGACTTAGTTGAAAAAAAATTACCTCAATGGGAAAACAAATTCGAAGGATTTAAATTAAAAAACAAAATTTATACCTTTCTTTCATCCAGGGGCTTTGATTATAGCACTATAGAAAAGGTCATCGGTGAACTAATTTGAATTTCGTATATATTTTAAAATGCAAAGATGAAAGTCTTTATACTGGATGGACTAATGACTTGAAAAAAAGAATTGAAACCCATAACTCTGGAAAAGGAGCAAAGTACACAAGAGGAAGAACTCCTGTAAAACTCATGTACTATGAAGAGTATGAAGATAAGCTTATAGCTCAAAGGCGTGAAAGAGAAATAAAAAAACTGCCTAGAGAAAAAAAACTAAAGTTAATAGAAAGCAAGACTAAATATCTATTAAGATGAAAAAACTAGGAGTTTAAGCTCCTAGTTACATTTTTATATTCATATATTCTTCTAGATTTTTACTTAATAGAGAGAACATCACTGTTCCTGGCCCTGAATGAGAACTTATAACTGGGCCTATTTCGTCTACATATATATTTGTAAATCCCATTTCTTTAGAAAGTATTTCTTTGAAATCCAAAGCCAACTGTAAAGAATCTGAATGTCCTATAATAACAAGCTGATCTTTACTTATATCTGGATCCATTTCTTTTTTTATTAATTCAACAAATTTCTTATAAACTTTTTTTATTCCTCTTGCCTTGTCAATTGGAATTAGTCGCCCTTCTTTATCTACATGAAGTACAGGTTTAATATTAAGCATTCCACCTACAACTTTTTCTGCAGCTGATACTCGTCCTCCCCTATAGAGATATTTCAAATCATCTACTGTAAAGAATGTTAAAGTAGAATCTATAAGTTCATTTATTTTTTGTATAATCTCTTCAAAATCCATACCATTTTGTATATATTCCACTGTTCTCCTGACTAATAGTCCAAATCCATATGAAGCAAGTTTTGAGTCTATAATCTCTATAACAGCATTAGGTTTTTCTTCCAGTAACATATTTTTAGCTAATCTTGCAGAATTTATCGAACTTGTTATACCACTTGATAATACTAATGAAATAACTTTGTTTCCCTTTTCAACTTCTTCAAAAAAAGCTCTATAATATTCATCAATCGGTATTTGAGCTGTTGTAAAGACATCTCCCTCGCGCATTCTTTCATTTAATTCTTTGGATGATATATCTATACCGTCTTTATATTCTACTTCATTACATATTGCAGTAAAGGGTAATATTCTTATATCATATTTTTTCGCCAGCTCCTGAGATAAATCGCAACCTGAGTCAACTAAAAGTTTTATACTCATTTTATCACCTCACTTTTGTTTATTATAACATGAACATTGACCTAAAATCCATCTTTAAGTATACTATATAATGTTAATTAACAATTTAAATAATAGGAATGTGATAAAATGAGTAATTTAATAATACCAAAAGAATATAAATCAAGTCTTGATTTGATAAAGACACAAAAAGCTATAAAATTGATTAAAGATTTTTTTCAAATAAATCTGTCTGAAAAATTAAATTTAATAAGAGTTTCTGCCCCACTCTTTGTAGATAAACAATCTGGTTTTAATGACAACCTAAGCGGAACTGAAGTGCCAGTTTCATTTAAAGTTTCGCAAGATGGAGAAGATGTTGATCTTGAAATAATACATTCACTGGCAAAGTGGAAGAGAAACGCTCTGGCTTCATACAATATAGAAGTTGGTCAAGGGCTATACACTGATATGAACGCCATAAGATCTTGCGAAATTTGTGACAATACCCATTCCTACTATGTAGATCAGTGGGACTGGGAAAAAGCAATTTCTCCTAATGAAAGAAATGAAGAATATTTAGAAAAAGTTGTTAGAGATATTTATGATGTGCTTTTAGACACTGAAAACATGTTATCCGAAACGTACGATGACTATAATAAAATTTTGCCAAAGGAAATAACTTTTATTACTACATTTGAACTTGAAGAAATGTATCCAGATATTTCTTTTGAAGAAAGGGAAAAACTGTTTGCAAAGGAAAAGGGAGCTATATTTATTTCAAAAATAGGTAGAAATTTAAAATGTGGTAAACCTCATAGCATGAGAGCTCCAGACTATGATGACTGGGATTTAAATGGAGATATTATCGTTTGGAATCCTATATTAAATGATGCTCTTGAGCTTTCTTCCATGGGTATTCGTGTTGATTCCAAAGCATTGAAAAAACAACTTGAAGAATCAAAAACCACTAATAGGCTAAACTATGAGTTCCATAAGAATTTGGTTGATGGAAAATATCCTGAATGTATCGGTGGAGGTATTGGCCAATCAAGACTATGTATGTTTTTCTTGCAAAAAGCCCATATTGGTGAAGTTCAAGCAAGTACATGGCCTAAGTCTATGATTGAAGAATGTAAAGAAAATGAAATAAATCTACTTTAATAATTTTTTGCTCATATTAGAGATTTTAACAATCTTTAATATGAGTTTTTAATTTATTGAGTAAAACGGTATCATTACACTTAAATTAAATTGAAAATTATTGTATAATGGTATTAGAATTTGTTTTGAGGGAGAAAAATGCTGAAACTTATTGTAATATCAGACTCCACTGGAGAAACTTGCGAGCAGATTGTTAGAGCTGCTTTTGCACAATTCGATATAGAAGAAAGAGAAATCGAGAGACATTCAAATGTCCGAAGCGTAGAAGTTCTTAACAAAATAACCGATAAAATTGATAATTTTGATAAAACTATCGTATTTTATTCACTTGTTGATGAACATCTAATAGAGCATTTGAAAAAGATTTGTGAGCTTAAAAACTTACACTCTGTCGATATTTTAACTCCGGCCATAGTAGCCATTGAAAGGGTTTCCAATTTGGAACCAAAAACTAAGCCAGGTGCCCTTAGAAATCTTGATGCTCAATACTTTAAAAGGGTTGATGCCATAGATTTTGCTGTGCGCTATGACGATGGTAAGGACCCAAGAGGTGTACTATCAGCCGATGTAACCATTATAGGGGTATCACGTACTTCAAAAACTCCCCTATCAATGTACTTGGCTAATAAGAACTTCCGGGTTGCAAATATTCCTCTGGTGCCAGAAACACCAGTGCCAAAAGAAATTTTCGAAGTGCCAAGTAAGAAAATAATTGGACTTACTAATTCGCCAGTTAAACTTAATTCTATAAGAAAGTCAAGACTTCAATCTCTTGGCTTACCATCTAACTCTTCTTATTCAAATCTTGATAGGATATTGATAGAACTAGAATATGCGCATTCGATAATGAAGAAAGTAGGATGTCCTATAATTGATGTTTCCGATAGGGCTATAGAAGAAACAGCTGAAATAATTATTAGACATCTAAGAAAAATCAATAATAGGTTGTAGGAGGAATCAAATGACAAAAAAGTATGTTTACGATTTTTTAGAAGGTAATAAGGATATGAGAAACCTTCTTGGAGGAAAAGGTGCTAACTTAGCTGAAATGACAAACTTAGGGCTTTCAGTACCTCCAGGATTTACTATTACGACTGAAGCTTGTAATAGATATTATGACGAAAATGAAAAGCTTTGGGAAGAACTTTTAAACGAAGTAAGAGAACATATTAATACTACTGAAGAAAAGTTAAACAAGAAGTTTTCTGACACAGAAAATCCTCTACTATTCTCCGTTAGAAGTGGTGCTGTTTTCTCAATGCCAGGAATGATGGATACAATTTTAAACCTTGGTTTAAATGATGAATCCGTTATAGGCTTAGCTAATTCAACCGGAAATGAAAGATTTGCATTTGATTCATATAGAAGATTTATTCAAATGTTCTCCGATGTTGCTATGGAAATACCTAAGGTTCACTTTGATACTGCATTAGATAATATGAAGAAAGACAGAAAGGCCGAATTAGATACAGATCTTACAGCTGAAGATTTAAAACAATTAGTTTCAGAATACAAAGAAATTTATAAAGAAGAAACTGGCAATGAGTTCCCTCAAGATCCTATTGTGCAACTTGAACATTCAATAGAAGCAGTATTCAAATCATGGAATAACCCAAGAGCAAAAGTATATAGAAAACTTAATGGCATTGATGATTCTCTTGGAACTGCAGTAAATGTTCAATCTATGGTTTTTGGTAATATGGGAGAAAATTCCGGTACAGGTGTTGCCTTTTCAAGAAACCCTGCTACAGGAGAAAATAAATTATTTGGTGAATATTTAATGAATGCTCAAGGCGAAGACGTAGTTGCAGGTATTAGAACACCTCACGAAATTATGGCACTACACGAAGAAATGCCAGAAGTATATGATGAGTTTCTAGCAACTGCTGAAAAACTTGAAAAGCATTATAAAGATATGCAAGACCTTGAATTCACAATAGAAAAAGGAAAACTATATATCTTACAAACTAGAAATGGAAAGAGAACTACTCAAGCCGCATTAAACATCGCCGTTGATTTAGTTGAAGAAGGTTTAATTTCAAAGGAAGAAGCTCTTTTAAGAATTGAACCTCTTAGCTTAAACCAACTTCTACACCATACTTTCGATGAAAAACAACTTCAAAGTGCCGAACTTATTACTAAGGGGCTAGCCGCTTCACCAGGAGCTGCTAGTGGTAAGATGTACTTCCATGCACATGATGCTGTAGAAGCTGCAAAAAATGGCGAAAAAGTTATTCTTGTAAGACAAGAAACTTCTCCAGAAGATATTGAAGGAATGGTAACAGCAGAAGGTATTCTTACAGCAAGAGGTGGTATGACATCGCATGCTGCTGTTGTTGCAAGGGGAATGGGTAAATGCTGTGTTGCCGGTGCTTCTGATATAGTAGTAGACGAAATATCAAAAGTTATGAGAACATCTAAATATGTTCTTCACGAAGGTGATTATATATCATTAAATGGTAGTGACGGCTCAATTTATCGTGGAGAAATAAAAAAAGTTGAACCTACTCTATCAGGAAACTTTGAAAAATTTATGTCTTGGGCAGATGAAATCAGAGATATGGGCATAAGAACAAATGCTGATACTCCAAGGGACGCTAAGCAAGCACTTGCGTTTGGTGCCGAAGGAATTGGACTAACTAGAACTGAGCACATGTTCTTTGATGAAGAAAGAATTCCTATTGTTAGAGAAATGATTTTATCAAAGACTTTAGAACAAAGACAAAAAGCTTTAGAAGAATTAAGACCTATGCAAGAAAGTGATTTCTATGAAATCTATAAGGTAATGGGAGAAAAATCTGTTACAACAAGATTACTAGATCCTCCTCTACACGAATTCCTTCCTACCAAAAAAGAAGATATTGAAGCTTTAGCTAAGAAGATGAATCTTACTTTTGATGAAGTTAACGATACTGTTAATGATTTGAAGGAAGTTAACCCTATGCTTGGTCATAGAGGCTGTAGACTTGCAGTAACATACCCTGAAATATATCGTATGCAAGCAAGAGCAATTATTACAGCTGCTTTAAGATTAAAACAAGAAGGAATTAATGTAACTCCTGAAATAATGATTCCTCTTATTGGAGATTTAAAAGAGCTAAAATATGTAAAATCTGAAATCATTGAAGAAATAAATAATGTATTTGAAGAATTAAACTCTAAAGTTGAATATAAAATCGGTACAATGATAGAAGTACCAAGAGCTGCATTACTTGCTGACGAAATTGCTAAAGAAGCTGACTTCTTTAGTTTTGGTACAAATGATATGACTCAAATGACTTTTGGTTTCTCAAGGGATGATGCAGGTAAATTCCTATCAGATTATGAAGAAAAGAAAATTTACCCAAGAAGCCCATTTGAACAAATTGACGTGGATGGTGTTGGAAAACTTCTTGAAATAGCTGCTGAAGGCGGAAGAAAAACAAATCCAAATATTCACTTGGGTATTTGTGGTGAGCATGGTGGAGATCCAAAGTCAATTGAATTCTGCTATAGCATAGGACTTGATTATGTATCCTGTTCCCCATACAGAGTTCCTATAGCAAGACTTACCGCTGCACAAGCAAAGGTAAAAAAAGATAGAAATATAAAATAGTAATATTGAGAGTTGTCAATTGACGGCTCTCTTTTTATGAAATAAAAAAGAGTTGCCCTAGGACAACTCTCAAATTATGTTAAAATTTTTTTCTACTACCAGGTTTTACAAGCTCAAGTCCCTCTTTACAGAATGGACAGTCTTCTTTGTCATAAATATTTATTTCAAGGCTTATGGCAGGATATAGTTTTATTCCAATATCTCTTCCTGAAGTTCTATCGGCTAAGCAAGCAATTCCTAAACAGTTTGCTCCGTGGTCTTCAATAACTTTGATAGTTTCATATGAACTCTTTCCAGTTGTAACAACATCTTCAACTACAAGTACATTTGCTCCTTCAGGAATTTCGAAACCTCTTCTTAGAGTCATGACATCATCTTGTCTTTCAGTAAAGATTGCAGGAACTCCCAATACTCTTCCAAGTTCATAAGCAATTATTATACCACCCATTGCTGGTCCAACTACTAAGTCAACTTTTATACCGTCTGCATCAATTTTTTCTTTTATAATCTTACATACTTCTTCAGTCTTTTCAGGATATTGAATAAGTTTAGCACATTGAATGTATCTGTTACTATGTTTCCCTGATGATAATAAAAAGTGTCCTGTTAATAATGCCTTACTTTCTTCTAATAATTCTAAAACTCTATTTTCCATTTTATCCCCCTAAATAATTCCTCTTATTTCGTCTAAGCTCTTTATTCCCTGTTCAACCATGAACTTTTTCATTCCTTCTACTATTTCAACCATAGCATTAGGGTTAACAAAGTTTGCAGTTCCTACTTGTATTGCGGTTGCCCCAACCATTATATATTCAATGGCATCTTGCCAATTCATAATGCCACCAATTCCTATTATAGGAACATTTACTACTGAAGCTACATCATGAACCATTCTTAGCGCAATTGGTTTTATTGCCGGACCTGAAAGTCCTGCAGTTATGTTTGAAAATACTGGTTTTTTATTGTAAATATCCACAGCTAATGCATTAAATGTATTTACTAGTGAAAGACCATCTGCCCCTGCTTCAACACATTTAACCGCCATATCTTTAATATTTTCTGCATTTGGTGAAAGCTTTACAATTAAGGTTTTTTCAGTTGCATTTCTAACTTCCCTTACAACTTCCTCAGCTATATCACATTTAATTCCAAATGCCATTCCGCCCTCTTTTACATTTGGACAAGAAATGTTAAGCTCGATTAGTTCTATATCGGTTTTGTTGAGTAATTCGATTGATTTTAAATATTCATCTATTGTAGCTCCCCCAACATTAACCAATATTTTAGTATCATAATCTCTTAAAAACTCAAGATCATTTTTTATAAACTCTTCAGTAGAAGGATTTTGAAGACCTATACTATTCATTATGCCTGATGGTGTCTCATGTATTCTGATGCCTCTATTTCCTGGTTTAGCTTTAAATGTTACGCCAGAAGTTGCAATTCCACCAATCTTATTAAAGTCTACATATGGTTCGTATTCCCTTCCAAATCCAAATGTACCAGATGCTGCAATTACTGGATTTTTTAAAACAGAGTTACATAATTTTGTACTAAGCATCAAAAATCACCTCTTCTCCTTTAAATATAGGGCCTTCATGGCAAACCCTCTTTACTCCCTTTGTAGTTTGAATTGCACATCCATAGCAAGCGCCTATTCCACAAGCCATATGAGCTTCCAAAGAGTAAAAAGACTTTCCTGATAGTTCTCTTTTTTGAAGCGATTGCATCATTGGGTTTGGACCACATGCAAATACATAGTCGTATTTATCCTCTATTATATCAGTTACAAGTCCCTTATGACCTTCATATCCAGTTATTGTAGTTACATTTACATTGTTCGCATATTTTGCAAATTCATCCATTAAGTAGCTTTTATCATAAAATCCAGCATATATATCAACTTTTCCTTTTAAGGTCTTAGCAAGGTACATAAATGGCGCTATACCTATACCACCAGCTACTATGGCGCAGCTTTCTACTCCCTCAGTTGGGAAGGTATTACCAAGAGGTCCTAATAATTTTATATATGCTCCCTCTTTTAATTCAGAAAGGATTCCAGTTCCCTTGCCAACAACCTTATAAAGAAAAGAAATTTTATTTTCTTCTAAATCATATATACTAAGTGGTCTTGGAAGTAATGGACTATCATCCCAAGCTCTAAGCATATAAAACTGGCCTGGTTTGCCTTCAAATTTTCCTTCAAGTTCCATTAAATAGATGTCATCTTGAATATGTTTATTAAGAATAATTTTACTATCCCTGTAATTTTTCTTTTCCATATATATCCTTTCTCATTTTAAGTACCGCATCTCTTGTGCATTCTTGGAATTTCTTTTCTCCACCTTCAACCTTTTTGTAAGCTGTTATTATACCTCTTGAAGAGTTTACAACACCACCATTAAAGTTGTTTAGATAAAGTCTAATATCTTCAGCCTTTCCGCCTTGTGCACCGTAGCCTGGAATTAAGAAGAATGAGTTCTCATATCTATCTCTTATTTCCCTAGCTTCTTCGCTATATGTTCCTCCAACAACAAATCCTAAAGAACTGTATCCACACTCCCCTATTACTTCTTGCGCCATTTTGTATATGTTGTCGCCAATTGTGTAGTACATAGGTTCATTGTTGTACTCTAAATATTCTATGTCTTTTGCCCCTGGATTAGATGTTCTAAGTAGTACGAAAACACCTTTGTCTCCACTTTTTAAGTATTCCATATATGGAGTTATGCTGTCATAACCCATGTATGGATTAAGTGTAATGAAATCTACTTCAAAATCACCTGTGAAATGAGCTTTTGCATATTCCTTTGCCGTATTTGCAATATCTCCTCTTTTTACATCACCTATTGAAATGCAGTTTTTATCTCTAAGATATTTTAAAGTTCTGCTATAGGCTTTCAGACCATCTATTCCCATAGCTTCATAATAAGCTATTTGAACTTTGTAAACGCCAGTAATATCATGTGTTGCATCTATTATTTGTCTATTGTATTCAAATACAATGTCTTCAACACTGGAACTCATATTTTTTATATTTTCAGGTATATAGTCCATAGATGTATCAAGTCCTACACATACAAAACCCTTTTCTTCAACTGATTTATAAAGTTTATCGATTATCATTTATTCCTCCTTGTCATAAATTTGATCACAATATGCACATTTATATAATTTTTGCTCTCTGTCTATAAGTTCAAATCTATGAACTATATTTCTTTCACTTGTGGAAATACAACGAGGGTTTTTACAATGAATTACGTCTTCAACTACCTCTGGAAGTTCTACATTTATCTTTTTAACAATTTTTTGATCTTCAATTATATTTACGGTGATTGTTTCGTCAATTAATCCAAGCACTCTCAAGTCTAAATCTATTACATTTTCTATTTTTATGATATCTTTTTTGCCCATTGCCTTTGAACTTGCATTCATTATTAGCGCTACAGAGTAATCTGCTTTGTCTAAGTCAAGCATTTCATATAGCATGTGTCCGTGGCCTGCTTTTATATGGTCTATTACAATCCCTTTGTTAATACTATTAATTGTTAACATTATTTCACCCCTAGTAGTTTTAATATAAGTGCCATTCTAACAATTACACCGTATCTTACTTGTTTAAAGTAAACTGCCCTTGGGTCGCTGTCTACTTCTACGGCTATTTCATTCACCCTTGGAAGCGGATGTAGTATTGCTAAGTCCTTCTTAGCATTTTCTAGCTTTTCAAGCGTTAATATATAAGAATCTTTAAGTCTTATATAATCTTCCTCGTTAAAAAATCTTTCTCTTTGCACTCTTGTCATGTATAGAATATCTAAGTCTTGCATAACTGAACTAAGTTTTTCAGTTTCTACAAACTCGATATTTTTATTTCTTAATACTATTTTTATATACTCTGGAATTTTTAATTCTTCCGGTGATATAAACACAAATTTATTGTTAGGATACATACTCATTGCCTTTACAAGTGAATGAACTGTACGGCCAAATTTTAAGTCACCACAAAGACCAATTGTTAGGTTTTCAAATGTACCCTTTGTTTGCATAATTGTAAGTAAGTCAGTTAGTGTTTGAGTTGGATGTTGATGTCCTCCATCACCTGCGTTTATTAAAGGCACAGTTGTAAAGTCCTTTGATAATGTTGCAGATCCTTCTTTAGGATGTCTCATTGCTATTATGTCAACATAGCTGCTTATGGTTTTTACTGTGTCAGCTAAGCTCTCTCCCTTTGCTGTAGATGATGAAGAGCTTTCTGAAAAGCCTATGCAATCTCCACCAAGTCTGTGAATTGCTGACTCAAAACTAAGTCTTGTTCTAGTTGATGGCTCAAAAAAAAGAGTCCCTAGAATCTTACCAGTACAACAACCGGAAAAACTCTCAGGACTCTTTATTATGTCTTGAGCTAAATCCATTATTTCACTTATGTCTTCTTTAGAAAAATCATTAATCTCTATTAAATCTCTGCCAGATAACATTTATTATGCCCCCTCTTTATTTTTTCTTAGACTAAGATACCATTTTAAAATCATATTGTCAAATTATTTTTCAAAAATTTTTTCAAAAAAATAAGAGGACCTAAATCCCCTTATATTCTTCTCTTAATTCTTTTATAGATTTTGAACTTATATTTTCTCTTGAAATACTGAATTCATCAAGAAATTTATTTAATTCCTCCTCTGAATTAGCCTCAATTTCAGCATAGTCAAAGGGAAATGAATTTCTATCCCAATAGTCAAAATCTATTCTAATATTTTTATATGAATAGCTGAATCTCTCTTTAAAAGTAGACTCAAAGTCATCAAGTTTTATAAACTCTAAAATCTTTTTAAGATTTGAAAGGTTATCAAATTCAATAGTATATTCTTCAGCTCTTTTAAATTCAGAATCTTCAACCATTTTTTTGTAAGTTAGATAATTATATGATTTATTATTTAGCAAATCTTTTACAAGTCTTATTCTCATATAGTCTCTATCACATATTATATTTGCTGTTTTAGATGAAATTAATATGTTTTCTTGTTTCTCGTGATGAGTTAAGCTTGCACCCTTTTTTAAAAGCGAGTTTTTAAACTCTTCTAAATCAATATTTATTAACTTTACTTCTAATTCTTTTTCCACTATCTTATCTTAACGCTACTTTCGTCTATAAATACAGTTACGTCATGATGTAGCTTTAATAGTGAAACAGGAACTTTTGTTGAAATTTTGTCCTTATTAACTAAATAGTTTGTTGCTTCTTCTTTATTATTTCCACTTATTAAAAGAATAATTTTTTCCGCATTAAAGATTGTTCCCATACCCATAGAAATAGCCATAGTTGGAACTTCTTCTTCACTTTCGAAAAATCTTGCATTTGCCTTAATAGTACTTTCTTGTAGATCAACAACTGAAGTAGAGTAGTTTAACTCTTCATCAGGTTCATTAAATGCAATATGACCATCTGGGCCAATTCCAAGTAGCTGAATATCTACCCTTTCAGACTTTCTTACATCATTTTCGTAGTCTACTACCTCTTGTTCAGGATTTTTATTCCCTTGTGGAATTCTTATATTTTCTCTTTTTACATTTATATGGCTTAATAAGTTGTCAAACATAAAATAGTTATAGGATTGAGGATTGTCAGGAGTCAAACCTATATACTCATCAAGATTAAAAGTCTTAACTTCTGAAAAGTCTAAACCGTTAACATGAGCTTCTATTAAACATTTGTATAGTCCAACAGGTGTAGAACCAGTTGCAAGGCCTAGTATAGAATCTTTTTTGTTTTTAATTTGTTCTATTACCATTTGTGCAGATTGTTTGCTCATTTCATCATAGTTTTTTGTGTAAATTACTTTCATTTCTTCCTCCTATTTTAGTTGTGTTCCAACTATTTTAATTGGTTTGAACTTTAGATAGTCGCTAGATGTACAGAAGTATTCAACACCATCAACGACTCCTTCAACCACATTGCTAAGTCCAGGTCCATGTAAGTGACCATAGACACATTTCGTAACACCATGTTCCTTTAAGATATAATGAAAATCATCTGGAAGCCTTTCAGTTGTGAAAGGTGGATAGTGAAGCATACATATTTTTTCTTTGCCTTTTGGCGCAGAATTTAAGGAAAGTTCTAACCTAAGAAGCTCTCTCCTATAAATATTATACTCTTCACATTCCACTGTAAGGTAGTCCCATCCTCTTGTTCCCACTATGCAATAATCATTAAATTCAAAATAATTATTTTGTAAGAAAAAAATACTTTTCAAATTTAAGGAATTATTTTTATTTAGAGAACTCCACCAATAGTCGTGATTGCCCTTAATAAAAACTTTTTTTCCAGGCATTTCGTCTATTCTAATAAGGTCATGATATGCATCCTTTAAATTCATAGCCCATGAAATATCTCCAGCTACAAGTACCAAGTCCTCACCCTTAACAGTTTCTTTCCAGTTTTGAAAAATTCTCTCTTCATAATCTGTCCAACTATCTCCAAATAGGGTCATGGTTTTTTCTTTTGTATAATCCAAATGTAAATCAGAAATACTATAAATCATTATCTCACCTATAAATTTATAATTTTAACATCTTGATGTGACTTTAAAATTTCCATTTCTCTTTCTTGGCAGCTTAGTATGATAATCTGATTAAGAACTAGCTCCTTTTTTAATACAGAAATTATTATTTTAAGTCTGTCATCATCTAAATAATTAAAAGCATCATCTAGAATAAGAAAACCTGATTTATCATATAGTTCAGTACAAATGGCTATCTTAAGAACGAAAAAAATTATATCTTGCGAACCTTTACCCAAGCTTAAAGAAGATTTAATATTACTACTTGCATTTTCTTTATAGGAAATATTTAAAAACTCATCTATATAAAATTTTATATTATCTTCATAGATTGGTTTCAATAATAAGTTTACCTTATTTATAAGCTTTGGAACAAAACTAGACTTTAGCTCTTCAAAAGATTCTTCCACTAATTTTATAGTAAGATCAATTATCCTCAAATTATTTTCCAATTCTTCTATCTTCTTAGACGTACTATTCTCTTTGTCTAACAAGCTCGGTAAGTTTATTATTTCGCTATCTAGTATTTTAATTCTTTCTTTAATTTTGACAATCTCATTGTTAAGTAAATCTTTTTCATTTCTTAACTCTTCAATATTCATATTTTCTACCATATAAAAATCTTTTGAAAATTCTACATTATACACTTTCAAACTTTTTGTTATAGGTTTTGTCTTTACTATAAAATCAAGTTTAGACTTAGATTCTTTTAATTTCTTTTCACAATTAAAAAGCTCTTCATCAAGATCTTTTATCTCTTTAATCCCAATGTTGAATTTGTCATTAATGATCTTATCAATATCTAATAGAGAATTATTTTTATTCTCTTCGTCATTTAATAAGTACTCAATTTCCCTATCTAGCTCCTCTATCTTTTTTAAATAAAAATCTCTATCACTTTTAACTTTTTCATACTCTTTTGCATCTAATTTACCTGAATGACGATTCTGTATCATAAAAGATATTAGATTCACCATTACAAAAATCATGAATATAGTTGTACTTGAAAGTTTTGTGTATTGTCTTAAAAGATAACTTGCAATAATTGAAAATAAAAACACTATAAAATATCTTATTTTTACTGATTTTTCACATTTCTTATTATCTTTTACTGCGTCATCCAGTATTTTTGAAATATCCAAATACTTTTTATACACTTGTCTCTTTTCTTGAGAAAGTTCATCAAATGCTTTTTTTAAATACTTTTCTTCATCTTTTATTTTGTCATATTCTTTTAAATAGGGTTCGTAGATTTTTTTTGAATTTTCAATTTCAGATATCTTTTTATTTAAGTTAGATATCTCATTTAATAATTCATCTTTTTCATATAAGACTTTCGCATCTATTTCCTGTTTCTCAAAGGATAACTGCTTTTCTTTTAACTCAAATAGATTATTCTTATCTACATATTTTCTTTCTAAGTCTGAAAGCTTATTTAAAGAATTGTCATACTCTTCTTTTAATTCTGAGAGTCTTTTTAATTCTGAACTTAAAGTTTTATAGTCCTCATATGCTCGTCCCAATGGCTTATTTGAATTTGTTGCTGTTCCAATATCTCTTCTTAGTTCTTTTAGATACTCAACGCTTTTTTTACTGGTTGTTAAATCTTCATGGTTATCTCTTTTTTTAAGCATAGTATCTGTAATATATCTTGTAGCTTGGTCTTTTATTCCAACATTATTCTGTCCGATTATTTTTGTGTTATTAAAAACTTCACTACTTACTTTGAAAAAATATTCTCCTGGAAAGCTTTTATTGGACTGCTTATATCCATTTAATGTATCTGTAATATCCTTTCCGGATTTTTCATTATAAATCTTGTATTCACCTGTTTGAAAATTTCTATAAACCCTTAGAATTTCACCTTTGTATTCAAATATAATTGAACCTTCATAATTAGAGCAGTTCCATGGTCTATACTTTTCTAAATCATCTGTATACCTGGTTGTTTTTAAATATGGTTTTACAAATCCATAAAATACACCTTCAATAAATTTAACACATGTGCTCTTACCAGCCTCGTTATCTCCTCTAATTAGAATAAAATCCTCATCTAAGTCAATTATTTTATTTTCAAATTTTCCAAATCCAGATATTTCAAGTTTTAAAAGCTTCATGAATCCTCCCTCATTAAAGCATTCAATCCATATTTTAATATTTTTTCCTTTGTTTCATGACTTTCATTTAACTCATTAACCTTGTCTATAAAAATTCCTATCTGATTTTCTCTATTTAAATCAAGAATCTTTTCAGCATCATAATTTTCTTCAGTATTGTCAATTACTTCAATGTAATATACATGCTTTTTTAGAGCTTCTTCAAGTCCCTTTATGTCCAAGTCAAAGCCTACAGGTAGTTTACCCGTAAGAGTCAATCTAATATAGTTATTTTTATCATCCACAATAATATTATTTTTCAAATGTTCTAGCAGATAATAAAAATCAAAGCTCTCTTTTAATTCGTAGTTTACCAATGTAAATATTGAACTAGAAAGAGGTATGAATTTTGTATATAGATTTCTATTTTCAAATTCACCATAAATTGCACCATGGTAACCAGTTTCTTTAAATGAAAGTGGTCCTAAAGATCCTGGATATATAATATTTTCTTTGACTTTTTGAGGCTTATGAATATGCCCAAGGGCAATATAGTCAAATCCTAAATTTTCTATATTACTCAAACTTAAATTCATGTAATTAAAATTAGGAATTAAAATATCTGTGTGTAACAGTAAAATATTAATCTTATTATTATCTAGTCTTACGCTTTCAAAGTAAGATGGTTTATTTAAAATTCTATCGGTATAACTTATTCCATATACATTAAAACCTTCAAACTCGAAACTTCGTAAATTATCTTCATCAAATACAAAAACATTTGAGGGATAATTTAAATATCTGAATTTTGAATTTTTTGAATATGGATCATGATTTCCAAATATTATAAAAATCTTTGTTTCAGGTACAGTTTTAAATAAGGAGTTTAGTCTTTCTAAAATTGATAGAGTTACATAATTTTCATTAAATATATCTCCACATAAAAATAGACAATCAACTTTCTTTTCCTTGGCATAAGAAAATAGGCTTTCAATAGAAGCCCATATATTTTCTCTGCGATTTTCTACTAAATCAACAGGTAAGTCTGAAGAATAAAAATATGAACCTAAATGAAAGTCTCCACTATGCAAAAATGTTAACTTGTTATTTTTCATAATACCTATACTCTTCCTTCCTGTCCTGCCTAATATATATTTCCAATATATCAAAACTTAAATTGTACGCACTAAAAATTTTTATTAGTAAGTCTCTTATTTTATTTGCTGGAAATTTGGTTTCTATATAGACACTATTACCTATTAGTACCGCATTTCTAATCTTATTTTTCTCTAAACTAAAGTAAGTCCTCTTCCAGCCATTAAAATCTGTTTTATCTGGAAAAGATCTAAAGATTACTGGATTAAGCTTATAGAAGTACTCACAAAGACTTACATATAAGTCATAGTAAGAGCTTATTGTCACTATCTCACCTCTATACAGTCTATAACCTTCAGGTTTCGTATAAGTGAAATCGTGATCTAGAGTTACTTTATTAGTTATAATCTTACTAAGCTCAAACTCTTTTAATCTAAGCTGAATATTTATTGGTTCAATAGAATCTAAAACTGTATTCATATTGTCCAAATACTTTTTTATCTCTTCTCTATCTTTTGTAGTTAAGTCATGTTCTAAAGCTTCTTTGAAATATTTTATTTGATCTTCCAAAGATGTTTTTATATTTAAAACAAGCTCCGGATTTTTTTCTGTTAATTGGTCAAAAAATTTTTTCATATTATCCCTCTAGAGATATTCTTTTTTTAAGTGTTCAACAAATTTCCTCGCATCATTTAAATCATAAGTTTCTACATCAAATTGTTTTTTATCTAAATCGGTTATAACTCCTTTTAAATGACCCGATGAAATAGTTTCATTAGAGTTACCTTTTCTCACTATCTCATATTTATTAAAATTAGAATCTTTAAGCCCTTCAATAATAACTAAATCATAGTAATTTGATTCTTTTAAAAAATACTCTATATCCTTTGATGGTTTCCCCATAATTTGATACTTGTAATCTGAGTAAACAACTGTTATCATCGCACCATTTATAAATGCTATATTCGAATCCCTATCTTCATCTACTGTAAAATCATGTCCATCATGTTTTATATATTTTATCCGGTAGCCTTCTGTACTTAGTAAATTTATTACATTTGATATAAAAGTGGTTTTGCCAGAGTTTTTTTTGCCACAAATACAAATTATATTGTTATCTAGGAGCTTTTTATATTGTGATGGATAATTTATATTGGAAAGGATTATAGAGTCAAACTTGCTGTATTTTAAAGGAACTCTCTTAGCGTCTTCGTCATATAAAAGGTCCATAAGTTTGTATTCTTTATTCGTAATTCTTTTTTCAAGTATAGGAATAATACTCTTTGGATAAATTGAACCAAGTGGATTTAGTTTTCCATCATGTTCAATTGTTATTATCCTATTATCACTTGAAGCATATGTTGATAAAAATTCTGCTACTTCTAAAGTCATAAACTGCATATCAACGCCAACTATAAATACATTTTCCGTTTCTGCCTCTTTAAGAATTTCAAGAATACCTGCTATAGGACCAATATTTTCATATTTATCCCTTACAATTTTATATCCTTCGATATCGGTTTCGGAGTTATTATTTGAAATTATTATTGGATAGCCTTTAAATTCATCCACTAAATTTTCTAAAAAAGTTTTATTTTTATATAGCAGTTTTGCTTTATCAGCACCCATTCTGATACTTTTACCGCCTGAAAGAATTCCTATAGTTAAGTCCATTTAAAACAAGTAAATGATATTTACTTTATCTCCTTCCTTAATCTCTTCATTAGGATTTTGTAGAACTAGACAATTACATTCTGCAAAGTTAGAAATAACAGATGAATTATGCAAATTTTCCAATACTACAAATTCCCCATCGGCCTTAGCTCTCACAAATCTATTTAACTTACTAGGTTTTAAGTAACTGTCTTTCACTATTCGTTCATATACTTTATTCCTGAAATAAGAACATCCATAATATTTTTCCACTGCGGGCCAAAATAGCACTTGAAAGTTTACCATGGCTGCAAACGGGTTTCCTGATACACTAAGTATAAGTGTCTCATCAAATATGCCTGATGTAACTGGAGTTCCTGGTTTCATTTTTACTTTTGTGAATAAAGTTTCCACATTTAATATTTCATATATTTTTTCAATATAATCATATTTTCCAACTGAAACTCCCCCAGTTGTAATAATAATATCAGCATGTTTTGATTCTTCTTGTATTGAACTTTTTATGTGCTCAATGTCATCATCAATAATCTTATTTGAAACAACTTCAATTTTGTATTTTTCTAAGATTGACTCTATCATAAAAGTTGATATAGCATAAATTTTTCCAGGTTCAAGTTTTTCTCCTGGTTTTGTTAGCTCAGATCCAGTAGAAATTAGCGATACTTTTAAAGGCCTATATACTTTTATTTTGTCCAGACCAATTCCTGCAAAAATCCCAATGTGTCCAGAGTTTATTACAGTTCTACTTTTAATTAATGTTTCGCCCTTTTTAATATCCTCTCCAACAACACAATAATTAAAATGTTTTCCAACCGGATTTAAAACTTTAATCATATCATTTTCTATTATGACATCTTCCTGTTTAACTACACAGTCATAACACTCCGGCACATATGCCCCAGTCATTACTCTTACGCAAGTATTCTTTTTATAATCATAATTATTAAAGTCACCCGCTGCATTTTCACCAATTACTTTGAATTTATCACCATCAATTAAGTCCTTGTGATTAAAAGCATATCCATCCATTGCAGACTTTGGAAAATTTGGTACATCTATATTTGAAATTATATCTTCTGATAAAACATATCCTGCAGATTCAAAAAAAGGAATCTCAATAGTCTCTTTGCAAGTCTTTATATTTTCTATAATTTTTTCTCTAGCTTCATTAACAGTTAACATTTCACACCTTCTTAATATACATTATATCAAATGCTTTGAAATTACTCTAATTAAAAAAGCCGATAGCAAAACCATCGGCCATAAATTTATTTTTTTGATTTTATTTCATCTAATAGATTTTTTACAAATTCATCTACTGAAATTGAACCCTTGTCTCCCTCGTCTCTCTTTCTTACAGAAACTGCTCTTTCTTCAACTTCCTTTTCACCAACTATTAAACTATAAGGAACTTTTTGAATTTGAGCTTCTCTGATTTTAAAACCAACTTTTTCAGCTCTGTCATCAACTTCAGATCTTATTCCTAACTCTTTTAGCTTTTCATTTATTTCATAAGCATAGTCGTTAAACTTATCTGAAATTGGTAAAATTCTTGCTTGAACTGGTGCAAGCCATGCAGGGAACTTACCAGCATAGTGTTCAATCAATATTCCTAAAAATCTTTCAATTGAACCAAGAATTGCTCTGTGTACCATTACAGGTCTCTTCTTTTCCCCGTCACTATCAATATAAGTTAGTTCAAATCTCTCAGGCATTTGGAAGTCAAGTTGAATTGTCCCACATTGCCAAGTTCTTCCAATAGCATCTTCTAAATGGAAGTCGATTTTTGGTCCATAGAAAGCTCCATCTCCTTCATTGATGGTGTATTCAAAGTCTTTTGAATCTAAAGCTTCTTTTAGACTGTTAATAGCTACATCCCAATCTTCGTCAGAACCCATTGAGTTTTCAGGTCTTGTTGAAAGCTCAACATTATATTTAAATCCAAATACAGAATAAATATAATCACAAAGGTCAATAACTTTTGATACTTCTTCCTTAATTTGTTCCTTTAACATATAAATATGGGCATCATCTTGTGTAAATGCTCTAACTCTAAATAGACCATGTAAAGCACCTGATAACTCGTGTCTATGAACAAGACCCATTTCTGCAAGCTTTAATGGAAAATCTCTATAACTATGCATTCCAGACTTATAGATTAATATAGATCCTGGACAGTTCATAGGCTTAACTGCATAATCTTGGTCATCTATCTTTGTAAAGTACATATTTTCTTTATAGTGATCCCAGTGACCTGATTGGTGCCATAGTGTTTCACTTAAGATTATCGGTGTTTGGATTTCTCCATAACCTTCTTTTTTATGAACTTCTCTCCAGAAATTCATAAGTTCATTTTTCACTATCATTCCATTTGGATGGAAGAATGGGAAACCTGGACCTTCTTCTTGGAAACTAAATAAATCTAATTCTTTTCCTAACTTTCTATGGTCTCTCTTCTTTGCTTCTTCTATAAATTCTAAATAGTCTGTAAGTTGTTTTTGCTTTTCAAAGCTTATTGCATAAATTCTTTGAAGCATATCGTTCTTTTCGTCGCCTCTCCAATATGCTCCAGCAACTGAAAGAAGTTTTACAGCTTTTATTTTTTTAATGTCATATAGATGAGGGCCTTTACAAAGATCTATAAATTCACCTAGCTTATAGAAAGATATTATTTCATCTGCTGGAAGATGTTCTATTAAATCAACTTTGTATTTTTCTCCTTTTTCTTCGAAGAACTTTACAGCTTCATCTCTTGGCATTTCATATCTTTCAACTTTATGACCTTCTTTTATAATCTTCTTCATCTCTTCTTCAATTTTAGGAAGATCTTCGTCTGTAAATCTGTGCTCAAGGTCAAAGTCATAATAAAATCCATTGGCAATTGCAGGTCCTATACCAAATTTTACATCTTTATACAATCTTTGTACCGCAAGGGCCATAATATGAGCTGAAGTATGCCAAAAAATTTTCTTCCCTTCATCATCTTCGAACTTTACAAATCTTACATGGCTGTCTTCTCTAATAGGCTCTTGTAGTCCCATTATATTGTCATTAACTACTGCACCTAGGACAACCCTTGCAAGTCCTTCTGAAATATCTTTTGCAACTTCTCCTAGTAAAACTCCTGATTCGTATTCTCTAACAGAATCATCAGGTAAAATAATTTTTATCATCTCTGCCTCCTATTAAATAAAAAAGACTTCTCCATCCCTACATACCGTAGGGACGAAAAAGCCGTGGTTCCACCCTAATTTTTTCTCATTTTAATTATTCACTCCGGATTAGTATTCACATATTCATTTACTTATGGAAACTCTCAGCTTTGTTACCAATCTCTTGAAGTTTAAATATGTTACTTGGATCCATCATCATTTATAAATATTTAATTAACTCGTCATATGAACAAGAGAGTTGCTCTCCTGTAACCATATTTCTTAAAGAGTAAGTTTTTGTTTTAACTTCCTCTTCTCCAATGATAATCGTATATGGAACATTTAGCTTATCCGCATATCCAAATTGCTTTTTAAGCTTTCCACCTTCCAAATAGATTTGTACCATCTTATCATCTTTTCTAAGATCTGTCAATAACTCTATACCGTTACTTTCATACCCTTTCATAGGTATTATTAAACATTCTGTTATATGAGCATTTGATTCTTTTAATAAATTTGACTCTTTCAATTGATAGAAAAGCCTTGTTAAACCAATACTCATTCCAACTCCAGGAAGTTTTTGCTTTGTATAGTTTTCGGCTAAGTTTTCATATCTTCCACCGGAACATACAGATCCAATAGACTCATAGCCAGTTAATATAGTTTCATATACAGATCCAGTATAATAATCTAGTCCTCTAGTTATGCTTAATTGAATTTGGATATTCTCTTCCTTAACTCCAAGAGCTTTCATATTTTCATATACAAATTTTAATTCATCAAGACCTTCATTAAATAACTCATTAGAGATATCTAGGCTTTCTAAATATTCTATAATTTCATCATTACTGCCCTTTGTAGCAATAAACTCTAATAAGCTATCAATAACATCGGATTTCAAACCATATTCTAAAAACTCATTCTTAACATTGTCTTTACCAATTTTATCAATTTTATCAATTGTTCTTAATGTAAAAATAAAGTCATCAAGACCTATGGACTCAAAGAATCCATTAAGAAGTTTTCTATTATTGAAGAGAAATTTAAAATTACTAAATCCAAGTTTAATAAATACTTCATTCATTACTGCAGGAATTTCAGCATCATTATAAAGAGAAAGTTTTTCATGTCCAACAACATCAATATCACATTGATAAAACTCTCTGTATCTTCCTCTTTGGTTTCTTTCCCCTCTGTACACCTTTGCAATATGATATCGTCTAAAAGGAAAATTTAAATCACTAAAATATTGAGAAACATATCTTGCAAGAGGAACAGTTAAATCATATCTAAGTCCTATCTTTGAAGATCCCTTTTCAAATGCATATACTTGTTTAGAAGTTTCTCCGCCACCTTTTGCAAAAAGTATTTCTTGTTTTTCCATAACTGGAGTATCCAGTGGTAAAAAACCATACTTTTTAAAAGTTTCTTCAATTGTATCTTTAATTTCATTAAATAATATCTGGTCTTGTGGAAGTAGCTCCATCATACCTGATAATATACTTGGTTTAATCATTTATTCCTCCTCTAATACCTATAATAGAACCTAGATCTACAAATTCACAGTCCCTAGGATAATAATATTTTATATTTTCAGTGTTAAGTATTTCAACTAACTGGTCACTATATTTATATCTTTCTAAATTACCATAAAATAAAATTTCATCTTCTGAAATCATTCCACCACATCCACCAATAAACCCCGTATCATATCCTGATAAGAGAATAGCTCCAAATGGGATTAAATAAGATTTTATTCCGGTATCTAAATAAGATTTATAAAGTCCTTTATCGGAAGTTACAACTGTGTCTTTACCAATTATTAAAGATGAGCACTTACTGTAACCCTGTTTAACTAATTTTGGTTTTGAAGTTTCCTTTAAATAATTTTCTATACTCAAGTCAATGCAGCTGTTCTTGTAAAAATAATAATCATTTGTTCTTGAAACATTTAGAGCTACATCATTTGGATAAAATTTATTTAATGCATTTGAAGACGGAATAACTTTTATCCCATATTCTTTTAATTTTTCTTCATAGTAGTCCTTATGCTTATTATAAACTACAAATTTATTATTATCTATAGGATGTACTGCCATATCGGGATGATCCTTAACAGGTTCATCTATTTCTTCTATGGGTAATGTTTTTATTATATCAATATTTAAATCTGTAAGTAACTGTTCAAAGCTTTTACTTATTTTATAACTTACAATCACAGCTTTAACTCTATTATTAAATACAAATGGATTTATTCTTTTCACCCCGATTTTACTCATTAAATAAAAACTTTTAGAAATTGGAAATTAAATCTTAAATCTGGTATAATTTTTACTATAATATCTGAAATGTCCAATGTTAAAACATACAAATCAGATTATAAACTCTTATATAATTTAATTTGACTTTTCTACAAAATTATTGTATCATAAAGCTTGTAGTTAGTTAAATATTTAGGATGAAATATAATTTTATCGTTCGCCCAGATAGCTCAGTCGGTATAAGTGAGTGGTCCATTTCCCAAAGGAAATGGTGGCAATGACTTAGGCTTTGCAAAGCAAAATAAGAATGAGCGGATGGGAAATATAAAAATAATTATTTTAAACACTTAATAACATAAATATTTAATACATATGCCCAGATAGCTCAGTCGGTAGAGCAGAGGACTGAAAATCCTCGTGTCGCTGGTTCGATTCCGGCTCTGGGCACCAAGAAGTATTTGCGGAAGTGGCTCAGTGGTAGAGCATCGCCTTGCCAAGGCGAGGGTCGCGGGTTCGAGTCCCGTCTTCCGCTCCAATATGGCGACATAGCCAAGTGGTAAGGCAAAGGTCTGCAACACCTCTACCCCCGGTTCAAATCCGGGTGTCGCCTCCATGGTAGTATATTCTACAATATACTACCTTTTTTATTTCAAAATTTTAAACAATTTATACTTTTGCATACAAAAAAAACTACCTGTTAAGATAGTTTTTTTTTGGACTAGAAAATAAGCCGTGTTCTGTATTAGATAATCATCTGTCTAGCCTTATTGTTACCAATAAGGTCAAGCGATCTACCCATGGTGTAGCGAGCAACTACATTATTCCATTTTGATCTTGCACCAAATGGGGTTTACATAGCAACTTAGTCGCCTAAGTCCTGGTGAGCTCTTACCTCACCTTTCCACCCTTACCATAAAATGGCGGTATCTCTCTGTTGCACTATCCTTAGGGTCGCCCCCACTGGACGTTATCCAGCATCCTGCTCTACGGTGCACGGACTTTCCTCGTTATTTCACGCGATTATCTCTTCTACTCATGTATATTATAACATATTATATGATTTTTCTTTTTGAAATGTCATATTTAAAACTATGAATTTCTTCTTCCACAAATTTAGAAAAATATTTAAATAAAAAATCTATAGAGTCTATTTCAGAATTATAATGGCCTATATCTAAAATAGCTAGATTGTTTTCATAAGCTTTCTGCCCGTCATGGTATTTTATGTCTCCTGTAATAAGTAAATCTATTTTTTCATCAATGCACTTATCAATTGCAAATGCACCGCTACCACCCATTACAGCAACTTTTTCAATTTCTTTATCGAAATCTCCATAAGTCACTATGCTACTTAGATTTAATCTTTCTTTAACAAACTCAGCCATATTAAATAAAGTATTTTTTTCTATTTCAGATTTTTTCCCAAGGCCATTTTCAGAATTTTCTTCTTTAAAAAGAACTTCACTATTTTTGAATCCCAGTTTTTCTGCGAGAATATTTGAAACACCAAAACTAATTTTATCAAAATTTGTATGTGCAGAGTAAACTGTAATTCTGTTTTTAACCAATAGCTCTAAAATTTTTCCTCTAGTTGAATAAAAATCTAAAGACTTTATATCTTCAAAAAAGAATGGATGATGAAGAAATATTAAGTTTGAATTTTTTTCTATTGCAAAGTCCACCAACTCTCTTGAAAGATCTAATCCTATTACAATCCCCTTTAACACTTCTTTGCTAAAGTCTATTTGAACTCCACAGTTATCCCAGTCTTCTTGTAGATTTAGTGGGCAGTCCTCTTCAAATTTATTAATTACTTCGATTACTTTCAATCTCTTCTACCACCTGTTTTAAATATTTTTTTCTTTCATTGAAGTTATTGATTTTCTCAGTCATGTCCTCTTTACTCAAAGCCTTTATGTCTCTAATTATATCGTCAATTTTTTCTATTTCTAATTCTATAAACTCCTTCAAGTTATTGGAGCCTTTATCAATCAAAACTTTCCCAAACTCATAATAATAATCTTTTTTATAAAGTTCTAATCCAGATTCTACTTTTAATATCTGATAGTATTTGCTATTTTCAAATACATCAGATTCATCTACAATAGAATATCCATTTTTATGAAGAAATCTTCTTAATGCTTCAATATTATTATTACCTTGAAGTATTAATATGCTTGCAGATTTCGCAATTTCTGGACTTTCTTCTATAATTTTTGAAATCAAAAGTCCTCCCATTCCAGATATAATTATCGTATCTACTTCAAATGGTTTTAATACTTTTAATCCATCAGAAACTATTGGATAAATATTTTGATACTTTAAATTATTTTCTATTTTTAATTTCAATTTTAAAAGTGATTTCTCACTAATATCAATCCCAATTATCCTCTTAGCTATTTTATTTTTAGATAAATATATTGGAACCAATCCATGATCAGTTCCAATATCTGCAACTATAGAATTCTTTTCTACAAATTCAATAATTTTTTCTAATCTATCTGACATATTTACTCCAAAAAGTCTCTTAATTTTTGACTTCTACTAGGATGTTTTAGCTTTCTTAAAGCCTTGGCTTCTATTTGTCTTATTCTTTCTCTTGTAACATTAAATTCTTTACCAACTTCTTCCAAAGTTCTTGGAGTTCCATCGGTTAATCCAAATCTAAGTTCAAGAACTTTTCTTTCTCTGTGATTTAAGGTTGATAGAATCTCATCTAGTTGTTCCCTAAGCATAGTAAAGTTTGCAGCCTCGTCTGGCGCTACAGCAGTATCATCTTCAATAAAGTCTCCAAGATGACTATCTTCTTCTTCTCCTATTGGAGTTTCTAATGATACTGGTTCTTGCGCAATTTTTCTTACTTCTCGAACTTTTTCTACATCTATTCCCATTTCTTTTGCAATCTCTTCATTTGTAGGATCTCTTCCTAAAGCTTGAATCAATTGCCTTTCAATTCTTACTAGCTTATTTATTGTTTCTACCATGTGAACTGGTATTCTTATAGTCCTAGCTTGGTCTGCAATTGCTCTTGTTATAGCTTGTCTTATCCACCATGTTGCATATGTTGAGAATTTAAATCCTCTTGTGTAGTCAAACTTTTCTACAGCCTTCATAAGGCCTAAATTTCCTTCTTGAATCAAGTCAAGAAATTGCATTCCTCTGCCAACATATCTTTTAGCTATACTTACAACTAGTCTAAGGTTTGCTTCTGCAAGTCTTCTCTTTGCAAAAACATCTCCATTTTCCATTCTTTGAGCAAGCTCAACTTCTTCTTCTGCTGAAAGTAAAGAAATTTTTCCAATTTCTTTCAAATACATCTTGACTGGGTCATCTACATTGATTCCCTTTATGTCAACTGCTAAGTTCTTAACTTTGCTTAAATCATCTTCATCTTCGTCATAGTCTTCATCTTCATCAATATCTTCTATATCTTCATCTTCATCTTCGTCAAGTTCTTCATCGTCACTATCAGTTGTTTGGCCTTCTCTTTCGATGGCATCTTCTTTTAAAAGCTCTATGTTCTCTTTATCAAGATATTCTTTTATTTCTTCAATGTCATCTTCAGTTAATTCAGAAAATCCATCAATACCTGTGAATTTACTATACTCAATCATTCCATCATTATCTGATGCAATCGATAATAGTTCTTCAAAAATATCTTTTTTTATGCCCTCTAGCTCATCAGAATATTCTTGTTTATTACTCTTCACGTTACCCTCCCCTTTTAAATACTTTTCAAAAGCGAATCTATTTTAAATATTTCATTTGCTAAATCGGTATAAGATTTTTTTAAACTTTCAGATAATTCTTCATTTTCTTGAAGAAGAATTAGTTGCTCTTTAAGTTTATCTCTTTCCATAATTAAAACATGCCTTTTAAGGGAGTTTAAAAATCTTATAGCATTTTCTTTATTATTGTAATAATCTCTACTTTGAGTCTTTAAAGTAGTTTCAATGATTTTTTTTATATTACTATTTCCATCTAAATCTTTTATATCACTTAAAGTACTATCTATTGTTAGTTCATTTTCCTCTATGAAAATAATAGTTGGTGTAAAATACTCCGTTTCTTCCTCTAAAAAATTTACTGAGTTTAGTATTTTACTTCTTAATTCAACATCATTATTAAAAAGATAATACTTGATGCTTTCTAGGAAAATTAATTTATTATTATTTACCCTATTTACTTTAGGAGTATCTTTTATAGGAGTTTTTGAATATTTTTTTTGCTTGCTAAGCTCTGATTTAATACTGTTTACATTTATGTCTAAATCTTTAGAAAATCTTGTTAAATACTCATCTTGAACAAGTTTATTATCAATTTCACTGAGTAGCTTTACAAGCTCATTCAAAAATTCTGTCTTGCTATTAATGTCTTCAAGGTCATAATTTTTTAAAAGCTTTGTATAGTTATATAAAATCGAATTTAAAGAATTTGTTATTAAGGTTTCAAAAGACTCCTTGCCATATTTTTTTATATAGTCATCAGGATCAAGCTGTTCTGGTAGCTCTATAACATTAGCCTGTATGTCAATTTCTTTAAAAATCTCAATCGCTCTTTGAGTTGCACTTTGACCAGCTGAATCTCCATCATAACATAAGTATATATTCTTTGTATACCGGCTGATTAACTTTGCTTGTTCTTTCGTAAGTGCAGTCCCTAAAGAAGCCACACAATAATCAATTCCATAGTTATATAATGATATTACATCAACATAACCTTCTACAATTACAACTCTATCTTTTTTAGAAATAGAGCCGAAATTTGTAACTCCATATAAATTTTTTGATTTGTGATAAACAATAGACTCTGGAGAATTTATATACTTAGCCCTGTCATCAACCAAAGTTCTACCACCAAATCCTATTACCTCTTTTCTATTATTCGTAATTGGAAAGATTAATCTGTTTCGATATGCATCATATAGATGACCGTTTGCTGACTTTTTAATTAGTCCAAGCTCTAATAAATCCTCTGTTTTTACATTTTTATCTTTGAAATAATTAAGTAAATTATCAAAACCATCTGGAGCATATCCCAACATAAATTTATTTACCACCGACTTGTTTAGTCCTCTTTTTGATAAATACTCTTTTGGAAGTTGATAAGTTAATAATTGTTGAAAAAAATAGTACTTGGCTTCTTCATTAATTCGAAGTAAAACCTTCCTATGTTCATAAAGTTTCTTATCAACATTTCCTGTATCAAGAAAAATCCCTAATTTATCAGCTAAAAAATGAATTGCTTCTACATAGTTCATATTCTCTTTTTTCATAATGAATGTTATAGCATCTCCCCCAACACCACATCCAAAACAATGGAAAATTCCCTTACTTCTTGAAACAGTAAAGGAAGGTGTTTTTTCATTATGAAAAGGACAAAGTCCAATATAGTTCTGTCCTGAAGGTTTTAATTCTACATAATCAGAAATAATATTTACAATATCAAGTTGATCTTTAATATCTTGAATTTTCTCTTCAGGTATATATGCCATATTTCCTCCATTAAATATGCCATTGTTTTGGAATAAAAATATTTTTATATTCCTGTATGGCAAAAGTATCAGTCATTCCAGCAATATAGTCTGTAACTATATCCTCCTTGCTAGAATCTTTTAAATTCTCATTATTTTTATAAATTTCTAAATGTTCATTTGGTAATTTGTAAATGTTTTTTAAATAGTATGAATATAATCTTTCAATTAATGCCTTTGCTTTTTCCTCATCTTGTTTAACAATTGGGTTAAAATAAACTTCTTGAAACATAAATTTTCTAAGCTGCATCATAAGGCTATATTCTTCATCACCCATAAGAATATCATCTTTACCATAGCTTTCATTTATAACATTAACTACCATGTTGTTAATTCTTTCAGATGGAGATTTGCCAAGTTTTTCACGTATGTTTTCTGGTAAGTCTTCTTCAGTTAATATGCCTGCTCTTATAGAATCATCAATGTCATGGTTAATATAAGCTATTCTATCGGCAAATTTAATTACTCGTCCTTCCAGTGTGGTAGCTTTATTATCTCCTGTGTGGTTTACAATTCCGTCTATAACTTCTCTTGTAAGGTTTAAGCCATGTTTCTGTTTTCTTATCTCTAAATATTTAACAATTCTACTTGATTGCATATAATGTTTAAAACCATTGGGGTTTAAAGAATTAAGTGCATCTTCACCCATGTGTCCAAAGGGAGTATGACCTAAATCATGTGATAAAGCAATTGCTTCTGTTAAGTCTTCATTGAGTTCTAATGCTCTTGCAATAGTTCTTGCAATTTGAGCTACCTCAAGAGTATGTGTCAATCTTGTTCTATAATGATCTTTTTCTGGGGAAATATAGACCTGTGTTTTATGTTTCAATCTTCTAAAAGATTTTGAATGAATTATTCTGTCTCTATCTCTTTGGAATGAAGTTCTATAAAAATCAGCCTCTTCATCAATATCTCTAACTGCAAATTTACTCTTTGTAGCGTATTTTGACAGATTTTTAATTTCAAATTCTTCCTGTTTAACCCTGGTATTCATCAAAGCTCTCCTTATTATCTATCTAATAAAATAGATACCCAATTAGATTAAACTTCCACAAAATACGAATAAAAAAAGATAGAGCTAACTCTACCTTTTAATTTTTTATTCTTCGCTATCTTCGTTTTCGTCAAGCTTAGCTGCAATTAAATCTCCTAGATTATGTTCTAATTCTTGATTTTCATATTCAGGAGCTTTTTCTTGTTTAGGTTTTGGAGACTTCTTTGGTTGTGGTCTTGGTTTTGCTTCAGGTTTTTCCTTAGTTTCTTTTATACTTAAAGCAATTCTCTTGCTTTCAGGATTAATTTCTAATATCTTAGCTTCTATTTCATCTCCAATGTTAAGCTCATCTGATGGCTTTTCAACATGTTCATATGAAATTTGTGAAACGTGTACTAAACCTTCAACACCTTCTTGAAGTCTTACAAAAGCGCCAAAGTCTAGAAGATTAACAACTTCTCCTTTAACAATATCTCCCTCTTTATTATTTTCCATGAATTCTTCAAAAGGTTTCTTTGTTAATTGTTTTAATCCTAGAGAAATTCTATTTCTTTCTCTATTAGCTCTTAATATTTTTACTTCAATTTCGTCGCCTACTTTTAGAACATCTGATGGATGATTTATTCTCTTCCAAGAAATGTCAGAGATGTGAATTAAACCATCTACTCCTCCTATGTCGACAAAAGCTCCGAAATCAGTTAATCTTTCAACTCTTCCTTCTATTACTTTACCAACTTCAATGTTTTCCCAAGCTTCGTCCATTTTCTTTTGAAGTTTTGCTTCTTCAATAACTCTGCTTGATAAAACAAGTCTTCTCTTCTTTTCATCTAAGTTGATTATTTTACATTCTAAAGTTTCACCAACATAAGGAGATAAATCCTTGACAAAAGTAGTAGCAACTTGTGATCCTGGAATAAAAGCGTTAATATCAAATACAGTTGCTAAAAGTCCACCTTTAACTAGCTTTGTAACCTTAGCTTCAACTGTTTCATCATTTTCTGAAATTTCTACTAACTTTCTCCAATTCTTTAAACCTTCTACTCTTCTAGTTGAAAGAACTACATTACCTTCACCATCATCTAGTTTGATAACATAAACTTCAACTTCTTGACCTTCTTTAAAAAGATCTCTAGGTTTAGCATCAGGATCAGATGAAAGCTCATCTTGCTTAATTATCCCGTCTGAAGTGTAGCCAATGTTGACCATAACTTCAGAATCAGTAACGTAAATAACGCTACCCTTAACCACGTCTTTAGGGTATATCTTTGTAATACTACCCTCTACTTGCTCCATAAATTCGTCTTTGCTGTAATTATCCATTACTTGAACAACCTCCTCAATTATCCAAGCAGGTGTGGATGCACCCGCCGTAATTCCTATTTTATTATATTTACATACTTCTTGTAAAGATAAATCATCTATGGTTTCAATCATAAATGTATTTTTACAATGCTTTTTGGACAATTCAAAGAGCTTGTTAGTATTTGAGCTCGTTCTTCCTCCTATAACAACCATTGCATCAACTGTCTTTGCCAGTTCAATAGTCGCCTGTTGTCTATTCTTCGTTGCATTGCATATTGTATTTTTTATCACTACATTAGTATTGCTATCCTCTATTATATCAGATAATTCAAAAAATTTCTCGTAAATGTTTGTAGTTTGTGAAATTATATATAATTTGTCTAGTCCAACTACTTTTTTTGCTTCATCTGCTGAATTAATTATAATAGGTTCTTTCTTTAAATGTCCTGCCATAGCTATGATTTCAGGGTGTTCTTTCTTTCCTATAATAACTATTTTATATCCTTCTTCCTCAGCCTTTTGAATCCTTTTGTAAATAGACAAAAGCACAGGGCATGTGCAGTCTATAACATTGTATCCTAATTCTTTATACTTTTCTATATTTTCCAGTGTTTCCCCATGGCTTCTAATTATTATATTTGCTTCTTCATGTGTAAGTGTTGGATTATTTTCTATTTTAAATCCTAAACCTTTCAATCTATTTACTTCCTGAGGATTATGAATCAAATCTCCAGTTGCAATTGTATTTATATTAGATTTTAAAGTTTCTTCAGTTTTTTCTACGGCATTTTTTACGCCAAAACAAAATCCTGAGTGATCCGCAATTATAATTTCCATGTTACTCCTCAATATTGTATATTTTCTTATAAACTTCCATTGTTATCTCTTTATTAGTATCTCTTCCAAATTCTTTAAAGTCTTCAGGGTAAACCAAATCTCTAAAGCTCACTTTTATAGGTCTGAAAATTTTGTATTCAGTATCTATATATACAGGAAGTATAGGTGCTCCAGTTCTATTTGCAATCATCCCTACGCCTTCCTTAATATTATCCACTGAAATTGTTTTGACTCTAGTCCCTTCTGGAAATATGCCTAGAACATCTCCACTCTTTAATATGGAAATGGCAGTTCGAACGCTCTTTAGGTCTGTCTTTGATCTATTAACTGGAAAAGCACCAAGTTTTTTCATAAAATAACCTAATACCGAGTTGTTGAATAGCTCTTCTTTTGCCATAAAAAAAATTTTTCTATCACAAACCTGTGCAAGTACAACTGGATCTAATGCACTAGTGTGATTGGCGCAAATTATTAAAGAACCATCTTTTGGAAATTTATCTTTATCATACACTTCAAATTTAAAAAATAATTGAAGCATACCTCCACAAAAATCTTTTAAAACTTTATACATCTATACCTCTTATAATATTAATAATTTTTTCTACAACCTCTCTTAAAGTCATTTCTGTACTATCTATCAAATGCGCATCTTCCGCTTGTTTAAGAGGAGAGATTTTTCTATTTGAATCTAGTACATCCCTAGCCTTTAAGTCTTCTAAAATCTCTTCATAACTTTTGTTTAAAGAAGATTTTTCATCTTTAAAGCGCCTCATGGCTCTTTCCTCAGCTGTTGCAGTTATAAAAAATTTATATTTTGCATTTGGGAAAACTACCGTTCCTATATCTCTACCATCTAGTACAATAGACTTTCCATTTGAAATATTTCTTTGTAAATCAACAAGAACTTCTCTAACAATAGAAATGGCTGAAACTTTAGAAACATTTTTTGTAACTTCGTCTCCTCTTATTGCTTTCGAAATATCTTCTCCATTTAAAATAACACTGTCTTTTTCAATGTCAATATTTATATTTCCTATAACTTTTCTTATTTTTTCTTCGGTTAAGCTTATATTTTCTTTTAAAAGATAATAGGTAAATGCTCTATACATGGCCCCAGTATCTAAATAACTTATATCAAGTATCTTAGCAATTTCTTTTGCTACAGTACTCTTTCCAGAAGCTGAAGGTCCGTCAATCGCAATGACAAAATATTCTTTTTCCAATATTTCTATAATAATATCCTTATTATCTTTATCTTCTAATATTGATGTATTTACAAATCCTTCAAAATTAAACTTAACTAGGTGATTTAAAACTTCTTTGTAGTTTTCAGGAATTGTTATAAGCACATCGTTTTTAGTAGTATCAATTCTTTTTAATTCTTCATAAATAAGATTTGCAATATCTTCGCTACTTTTACCTTCTAATTTTGAATTTTTAATTATCATTACAATCTTCCTTTATGCTACTTCCTGCAAGAAAGCCTGTAGAGTAGGCAATTTGTAAATTATATCCTCCAGTAAATGCATCTACATCTATTACTTCTCCTACAAAGTACAGATTTTCCACCTTTTTAGATTCCATTGTGGAAGAGTCCAGCTCCTTTACTTCTACTCCGCCTCTTGTTATTATTGCTTCATTAAAATCTCTAATACCATTTATATTAAAGTCAAAACTTTTAATGTTTTGCACAAGCCTTTGTCTTTCTTCTTTAGTAATTTGATTTATCTTTTTATCCCTTGGAATATTGGAAATTTCTAAAACAGGCTTGATTAACGACTTAATAAGTAGATCCTTTAAACCATTTTCGATATCCTTATTGATATATTTGTTGAAATCTCGATTTATTCTATCATCTAACTGATTATAATTCAAACCAGGCTTCAAATCTATTGATAAGGAACATTTCTCCTTTGGATAGATTAATGATGATAGACTTAGTATTGTAGGTCCTGATATTCCAAAATGAGTGAATAGTGCTTCTCCAAACTCCTTTTTAAAAGCCTTGCCATTTTTATTTAAAGTAACTTCTACATTCTTTAAGTTAACTCCTAAGAGCTCTTTATGAATAGAACTATTTAAATTAAGTCCCACAAGGCCTGGATAGACTTCTGTTACTTTCATTCCAAAGTTTTTTGCAAATTTATAGCCATCTCCAGTTGAGCCAGTGGACTTATAAGAGTTTCCACCAGTGGCAATTACAAGATAGTCGCATGAAAAACCACGACTCTTGGAGTATAACTTAAATTTATCATCTACTTTTTCTATATACCTTATATCTTCATCAAAAATAAGATTAATACCTTTGTCATTTAATATTTTTTTAAATGTTTTTATAACATCTGAGGATTTATCTGAAGTGGGAAAAACTCTATCCCCCCTTTCAACTTTGTATTCCAAACCATATTCATTTAACAAATTTAAAATATCCATATTGCTAAAAGAATAAAATGCAGAATACATAAATTTTTCATTTCTGTTAATTTCTGGAAAGAATTCAGATATATCCTTGTAATTTGTTATATTGCATCTACCCTTGCCAGTAATATATAATTTTTTACCAAGTTTTTCATTTTTTTCTATAATGGTCACATTATTATTTTCATTTTTCGCTGCAATGGCAGCCATCATTCCTGCAGGGCCACCACCAATAACTATAACTTCTTTCATTTTATTTTCTCCAACATAATTATAAAAGGAGGATTATTTTTTTGATTTATAAAATCAAATTTAATAATTTCAAACTCCTTTTGATTTAGTTCGCTTAAGTATTTTTCAATATGTATAGCTTCTTCTAATCCAGATGGATGTCCAGGGTAGAATGTAATAAATACCCTACCATTTGGATTTAACATTTCTAGTAATACATCAAGACTTTTAATTACCTTTTTATAATTAGTTACAATTTTTTTATCGCCTTTTGGCAGGTACCCCAAGTTATAGACCGCAATATCTATTTTTTCCTTTACATATTCACCTATGTACTCATGGCTATCTAAAATAAGGTTGATTTTAAACAACTCGTTTTCTGAAAATTTATCTTTTGTATTTTGAATACTAAGCTCTTGAATATCAAATCCATAAAAAACACTTTCTTTTCCCAAAGTTCTAAAGAGTTTTCTTAGGTCATTTCCATTACCAAGGGTCATATCAACTGCAACCAAATTCTTATCCTTATAATCTTGTAAAAAAAGATTTAGTATTCCATTGCAATTCTTAATCATTGCAACAACTTCCCTTTAAAAAATCTAAAATGTAGATTGGAGATTTTGGAAGTAAGTCTTCTAAAATTTCATTTTCATAGTTAAGATATTCAAACCCCAAATCATAAACCTTTGAAGCTGTTGCTCTAAGATAGAAATTTTTATCAAAAAAATCAAAATCTCCTATAACTTTAAAGTCTTTTAAATAACATTTTTTGCAATCAATTTCTATTTGAGAGTACCCAACTATTTCTTCATCTTCAAATAATGTAAAAAATATTTCTGGTTTTTCATAATTTGAACTTAGCTTAATATTGTATTCTTCTCTAAAGTACAATAAGTCATTTGGATTTGAATCTTTAACAACAAGCATTATAAACTCCTTAAGTAATCTATTTCTTCTTTTGTAAGTTTTCTAAATTTTCCCTCAGGTAAATTTTTATCTCTTATTTTTCCTATGGAAATTCTATTTAAGTCAATAACCTTACATCCAATATAATCAAACATTCTTCTAACCTGTCGGTTTCTCCCTTCGGATATAGATATTTGGTACTTGAAATTAGAAGTCTTTTTTATTTTGCATCTTTTGGTTAAATATCCATCCATGGGTATTCCCTTTTTTAATGTTTCTAAATCCACTTCTTTAGGCTTTTTATCTAAAGTGACTTCATAGGTTTTAAAAATATCTTTTTTTGGATGTGTCAATTTATAAGTTAGTTCTCCATCATTTGTAATAATAATTATTCCTCTACTGTCTTTATCAAGCCTTCCAACTGGATATAACCTTTCATTATAGTCAATTAAATCTATAACTGTTTTTTCAGCATATGGATCTTCTACTGTGGATACATAACCAACAGGTTTGTTCAAAAGAAAATATTTGAACTTTTGGGATGGAGTTACTACCTCTCCATCTAGCTTAACAACATCATTCGGTAAAACTTTGGTTCCAAGTTCTTTAACTATTTTCTCATTAATACTTACCCTTCCTTGAGATACTATTTCATCTGCCTGCCTTCTTGAACAAATTCCACTATGAGCAAGGTATTTATTAATCCTCAACTTTATCCACCTCTAAAAATAACTGTTCAACTTCACTTTTTTGTGGAAGGTGTTTTATATCAACTAAATCAAATACCCTTAGAAATTCATCTGTTGTGCCATAAAGAATTGGTCTTCCGATTTGCTCTAATCTTCCAACTTCCATTATCAAATCTCTTGAAAGTAATGTATCGATAGGACCTTGCGATCTAACTCCTCTAATCTCTTCAATTTCAATTCTTGTAATTGGTTGTTTATAAGCTATAATTGACAAAACTTCCATGGATGAATTTGTGATGTTTTTGTTTTCATTTTTGTTAACTAACTTCTTAACATAGTCTAAATTGGTTTCCTTTGTTACGTATTGAAAATTATCCCCATATTGTTTTAACTCCAGTCCTCTATCGGAAGAGTCACAGTCAAGCACCATTTCATTAAGTATTTTTTTAGTCTCTCCAGGAGTTTTTTCTATTATCTTTGCAATTTCTTTATATGAAAGTGGTTCACCCCATATATATAATAATGATTCAATTATAGATTTATAATTCATTTTCACACCTTAATTCTATGAATATTTCATCAAAGTTTCCATTTTGATAAAGTTTAACTTCACTTATTTTTAATAGTTCCAATATGGAAAGAAATAGAGTTATCATTTCACTTACGTGCATATTATCATGGAAAAAATCTGAAAAATTCTTCTTTGTTCTAGGTCTTAAATTATCCCTGATAACATCCATGTATTCATCTACAGAAAATTCTTCTCTTTGCAATATATCAAACTTTTCTAAGTTTTTTTGCCTCTTTTCAATTCTGTTTAGCACTTTACATAACTCGTTATAAAGTATTGTGCCATCTCCAATTATTTTATTTTCTGTTTTGTCTTCAAAAAAATCGGACAAATCTTCCTGCAACTTAGGATATGAACTGTCCGCCTTATCTTTGTGTTTTTGTAATTCTTGTGAAAGTTCTTTAATCTTTTTATATTCTCTAAGTCTTGTTAAGATCATTTCTTCTGTAACTGTTTCTTCTTCGTCTAAAAATTCATTTTTTGGAAGAAGTTTTTTTGACTTTATTTCAAGTAATGTACTTGCCAAAAAAACAAAATCCGCAATATTTTCAGGGTTTATTGTCTTTAAAGTCTCTACTTCCCTGAGAAATTCCTCAGTTATGTCACTTAATTTTACAGTATAAATATCTATCTTATTCTTTTCTATTAAACTTAATAACAAGTCAAATGGACCTTGAAAATAATCTGTTTCTATTTTATACATATACTACCCCAATAAACTATACATGAAATTTAAAACAAAATCAGACATGGAAAGTATTACTTTAGATATTGAGCCTGTAAAAATAAGTGCCATCAATATCATATTTGTATATCTTTCAACGCTAAGTAGCTTATATGTTACTTTGTCTGGTAAAAAAGTCATTATTATCTTTGATCCATCAAGAGGAGGTAGTGGTATTAAATTAAACACTCCCAATAGGACATTGTACTGCACCATGGACTTAACAAATAAAATCAAATAAGGATTTGCATCCACCTTTAAAATTACAAAGTCAAATACTATTAGAAATAGAAAAGCCAACAAAAAGTTAGTCATTATTCCTGATATGGAAACCAAAAAATCTCCTAATTTTCTCTTTCGAAAATTGTATGGATTAATCGGTACCGGCTTTGCCCATCCAAAATGGAATATCAAAAGCGAAAGTGTGCCCAGTGGTGATAGATGTTTTAAAGGATTTAGTGAGAGTCTTCCACTATCCTTTGCTGTTGTATCTCCCATGTAAAGTGCAGCTAATCCATGTGCATTTTCATGTAGTATAAGCGATATTAAAAGAGCTGAATATATTACAGCATATGTTAATATGGTTTGAATATTAAACATTTAACTTTTCCTAGCCTTCAGATATAAAAGCCCTATAATAGTCTTTGAGTCCTCAATCTTGCCTTCTTCAATCATATTTAGAGCTTCTTCTAATGTATACTCTTCAATATTTAAATCTTCTCCTTCATCCTCTTGTAAAGGGCTGGAGAATAAATCTGTAGCCAAAAAATAGGACATCTTTTCATCTGTAAAACCCGGAGATGAATAAGAATCAAAAAGATATTCAAAATTCTTTGCATCATACTTTATCTCTTCTTGTAATTCCCTTTGTGCCGCTTCTTTTGGAAGTTCATTTGATTCAATAAGCCCTGCAGGAAGTTCAAGCAACTCTTTGTCTACAGCCTTTCTATATTGACGAACAAATACAATTTTGTCACCTTTTAATGCAATTATGGTAACTGCATTTGAATGTTCGACAATTTCTCTTTTTGAGTATTTTCTATTCTTAAGTTCCACAGTGTCAACTCTTAAATTTAAAATTCTTCCCTCATATATCATTTCAGATTTTATTGTCTGTTCTTTGCTCATTTTATTTCTCCTATTCGTTAAATCTAAACCTTCCCTGTTCAATCATATCAATTGCCTGATTGATTGTGTTCTCAGTTATGTCAATTCCACCTATAAGTCTTGAAATTTCCATCACTCTCTCTTTAGCATCTATAGTTCTAATATTTGAAATAGTATCTAAGTCGCGTTCACTTTTTTCTATTAATTTATGTGATGAAGCGAGTGATGCTATTTGTGCAAGGTGAGATATGGTTATAATCTGTCTTGACTTTGAAATCTTTTGTAGTTTTTCCCCTACTAAAATTGCTGTTCTTCCACTAATGCCCGTGTCAACTTCATCAAATATCAAAGTGTCAACATTGTCTATAGATGCCAGTGAAGTTTTAAGTGCCAACATAATCCTGGAGAGTTCTCCTCCAGACGCCACTTTGTTTAATGGCATTAGAGGTTGACCCATATTAGTAGAAATATTAAATTCTATAATATCATTTCCCGTAGATGTTATTTTTTCATCTTCGTAAAAATCAATGGAAAACTTTGCATTCGGCATATTTAGCCCTTTTATATTTTCGAGAATATCTTTTTCAAGTTTGTTGCTTACTTTTTTTCTTATATCTGTTAGAATATTACAAAGTTTTTTGCAATCTAAGTATTTTTTATTAATTTCTTTGTTGAGTCTTGCGGTATTTTCTTCTATTTTTTCTAAAGCATTAAGTCTTTCTTTAGACTTTTCTCTAAAATCTATTAAATCAGAAATATCAGAACCATATTTTCTCTTTAAATTTGTAATATTTGCAATCGCATCGTCTAAGAGTTGTAATCTTTCTTCATCATAGTAAAGATGATCTTGATAACTTTCTATGTCTCTATAAACGTCTTCAAGTTCATAGTAGGAAGATTCTATTCTATCAAATACTTCTTTTAATTCCAAATCCAATTCTTTTAATTCTGAAAGTTCAGTTACTATTTCAGAAAGTGATCCTAACACTTCAAATTTTCCAAAGTCACTACTTTTAAATCTTTCGGATATTTCAGCCATGGATATTTTTATGCGGTCAACATTACTAAGAACTTTAAATTCATTTTCAATTTCTTCCTCATTGAAATTTTCTAAATCAATACTCTCTAACTCTTCAATTTGAAATCTTAAAATATCTTTTTCTCTATCTATTTCTTCAGAACTCAAACTAAGACTAGATAACTTACTTCTTAAACTTTGTAACTCTTTTAGATTTTTATTTAAATCCTCTAATATCTTCTTATTTCCGTCGGGACTAAATGCATCCAATATACTTATATAGTTTGATTTGTTTAAAAGGGTTTGGTTTTCATTTTGGCTATGAATATCTATTAAATCTTGCATCATCTCTTTTAAAAAGCCAAGTGTAACACTTCTTCCATTAATTCTATTGTTACTTATTCCTTCACTTTGAGATTCTCTAGTTACAATTAAAACGCCATCTTCTAATTCGTAACCCATTTCCTTAAATCGATTTAACCTTTCTTCTGAAGATATTAAAAACTTTCCTTCCACAATAGAAGTGTTTCCATATTGGCCAATATAGGATTTTTGAAATCTATCACCAATCAATAGCTTTAATGCATTTACTAATATGGTCTTACCCGCACCAGTTTCTCCTGTAATAACATTAAAAAAAGGATCAAATTCAACTTGTAATTTTTCAATTATAACAAAATTTTGAATATAAAGTTCTGCTAACATGACTCTCCAATTTATTTCATTAACGCTTTTATTTCATTAACAACTTCATCTAGTTTTTCTTTATCATCTACTGCTATAAAGATTATATCATTTCCAGAAAGAATCCCACTAATATGTTTTATCTTTGCATTTGTTATAGGCACTGCCGATACAGTTGCCGTATGGGAAATAGTTTTTACAATAACCATCTCTCCATTGTGATCAATACTAAGTACTGCAGATTTGAATATTTTATCAAGTCTTTCATTTAATGAATCATGAACGGTATCAATTACTGAGTAATGATATTCTCCATCTTTTGTCTGTACCTTTGTAATTCTTAACTCTTTAATATCCCTTGATATGGTAGCTTGAGTAGCAATAACTTCATTTTGTTCAAGTAATTCTGACAATTCTTCTTGAGTTCTTATTTCATACTTATCAACCAAATCCAGAATTAGTCTCTGTCTTGCATATTTTTTCATATAATACTCCTTATTCCTTAATTATATGTTTTTTAACTATGTAATCTAAATATTTCAGTTAAAGTCACTCATATATGATAATAAGAGCTTTTAAAAGCTCCTATATATCTCTATTAATAAAATTATTTGTCAAATCTTCTAAAAACTCAGTGTTTTTATTTAAAGATTTCAAACAGTTCATGGCATTCTTGGAATGTTCTTCAATAGTCTTTGACATCTCTTCTTTGTTCTTAATTAAAGTTGCAAAGGTAAGCTTTTGAGACTCCAAATCCTCTTCATAGTCAAGCATATCATCTCGAAGTTGAAAAGCTAGGCCAAAGTTATATCCAAATTTTTCTGATAATTCTACTTCTTCTTCAGTTGCACCTGCTGTAATAGCTGCACATTTGCAAGCCGCTTTAATTAATCCGCAGGTCTTTTTATCATACATATCAAAAAAATCAGACTTAGTTTCTAGTTTATTTTGAATATCTAACACCTGACCATATATCATTCCTTCATATCCAGACTGTGAATAAAGATATTTTGATGCTTCAACGAATAGTTCTTTATTGTCTGAGTTTAAAATAGCCATTAGAATTCTTTCCATACTTTTATTAAGAAGACCATCGCCAATAAGTACTCCCATATCCTCTCCATACTTCTTATGTACGGTAGGCTTTCCCCTTCTCATGTCGTCATCATCCATGCAAGGAAGGTCATCATGAACAAGAGAGTAGTTGTGTATTAATTCTATTGCATAAGCAAAATCCATACATGATTCGTCAACTTCTTTAAAGAGACTATAGAATTCTATAAATAAAATTGGTCTAAATCTCTTTCCATTATTCATTAGCGCATAGAATGAGCCGTCTTCTAAAATATTTTTGTACGTGAAAATTTTTTCAAGTCCTTTATTAACAATGTCTTTTCTTAAATCGTACTCTTTTATAAAATTATTCATCGCTATTTAATATATTAGGATCAAAATCAGATTCGCCTTCTTCTGTCATCATCCTAATCTTCCCTTCTTCTCTATCCAGTATATCCATTAAATTTTTATGAAGTGCCAAGGCTTCTTCATAAAGCTTTACGTTTTCTTCCAAAGTAATATTGTCATCTTCAAGCTTTTCCAATATCTCTTCCAGTCTCTTTAAACTTTCTTCATAGTTTGAAAATCTATTTTCCATTATCAATACTCCTTATTTCTGTGGTTGCTGTTCCATCTTCAAAGTGAATTTTTAATAATTCTCCAACCTTTAAATCCTTCGCTGACTTAATGTATACACCTTCTGATGAGGCTCTAATATATCCAAGCTTTTTTATTCTTGAGTCATTATGGCATTCTATTCTAGACTCTAGAGTTTTTAGCTTTAATCTTTCTTGATCCAATTTTGAAAATACTTTTATATTTATAATTTTTTTAATGTTATCTGCTTCATCTTTTAAAATTTTAATTCTATCTATAGGATTATGTTTCACCAAAGATATGTTAAGTTTATCTAAAGCATCTCTTTTACTAACAATATTTAGCTTGACCTGTCTATCAATCCTTATTTTCAATTTATCATTTTCCTCTTTCAATTTTGAAATTTTATCTAGAGGATTATAAATTTTTAGAATATTCAGATAATAATCTAGTTTTTTTCTTTCTTCAAAAAAGTAATTTGAATAAGCTTTTTCAATTAAATCTATCTTTTTGTTCAAGTCTTCCTTTAAATCAATTAGATTAGGTGTACAAATTTCAGCCGCAGCCGTTGGAGTTGGTGCCCTAAGGTCTGAAACAAAGTCAGATAACATATTATCCACTTCATGACCAACTGCAGAAATTATTGGTTTTTTTGAGTTAAATATCTTTAAAAGCAAATCTTCATCATTAAAGCAATTTAAATCTTCAAAAGATCCTCCACCTCGACCTACTACAATAAAATCTATAAACTCATGAGAATTTAATACCTCTATCCCTTTAATTAAACTTTGCGGTGCATTTTGCCCCTGCACTATTGCTGGATAGACATATAGATTTGCTATGGGAAATCTTCTCTTAATTGTGGTAATAATATCTCTAATGGCAGCTCCATTAGGCGATGTTACTACACCAATGTTGTTTGGCATTTTTGGAATTGGACGTTTATGCTTTTCATCAAAGTATCCTAGCTCTTTGAATTTTTCCTTTAAGAGTTCGTATTGCCTGTAGATATCTCCAATGCCTGTATTAATAACCTCTTTTACAAGAAGTTGATAGTAACCACCCTTTTCATATGTTATTACACTTGCTCTTAGTGAAATCTTATCTCCGTCTGAAAGCTGTAAAGTTTTAGAAATCTCCATGTTTCTAAAAATGATACACTTTATTGATGCATCCTCATCCTTTAAACTAAAATAAATATTTCCTGAAGATTTTTTGAAGTTTGAAACTTCTCCTTCAACAAATACATTTATAAGCATAGGATCCCTTTTTAGTAAAGTTGAAATATATTTACTTATTTCTGTTACAGTAAACGCTTTGCTATTCACAGTCCTCACCTTTTGAGATACTTCCTAATACGCCGTTTATAAATCTATACGAATCTTCTGATGAATATTTTTTCGCTATTTCAACTGCTTCGTTAATAGACACTCTAGCAGGCATGTTATCATCGTAAAGAATTTCATTTGTGGCAACTCTTAAAATTGATTTGTCTATGCAATAAAGTCTATTGAAGTCCCAACCTATTAAATTAGCTTTGATTTTTTCGTCAATTTCTTCGAGATTGTCTATAATTGAAAAAATTGAACCTTCTATAAAGTCTCTATGCTTTTCATCTATTTCAAAATGATTAATAAAGACTTCTACTTCTTCTTTGTCGAATGTTTCGTTTATAGTGATTTGGAAAATAAATTTTACAATCCATTCTCTGGCTTCTTTTCTAGTCAAAATTCCTCCATAAAAAATCCCTCTTATCACAAGAGGGATAAAATCTTAATATATACCAACAACACTTGTGTTTACTTGTGACACATTCAAACCTGTAAAATTTTCTACATTTTCTTTTATTTTTTCTTGAATATTTCTTGAAACCTCAGGAATTCTAACTCCCATTTTCAAAATTACATTTACATTAATATTCACAAAATCTCTTCCAATATTCACTTGGACAGCCCTTGAAGCTCCTCTAAGTCCATCTGTGATTCTTTCTCCGAATCCTCCTGCAAGTCCTGCTACTCCGTCAATTTCTAAAGCAGAAGTGCTTGCAATTTTATTTATAATCTCATTTGATATCTTTACACTACCATTTTCAAATTTATTTTTATTCAACATATTTATCCCCCATTTCATTTTAACAAATGTTATAATTCATTGCAATAAAGTAATCAATTGAATATTGCAGAAATAAAATCTTTTGGATTAAATTCCATTAGTTGATCTATCTGTTCTCCTACTCCAATATACTTTATTGGAATGTTAAATTCTGATTCTATTGGAAATACCATTCCACCCTTTGCAGTTCCATCGAGCTTTGTTATAACAACTCCTGTTATATCTGCAACCTCCTTAAATTGTTTTACCTGCAAAATTGCATTTTGTCCTGTGGTTCCATCTACTACTAGAAGAACTTCTTTCCTCGCATCAGGATATTCTCTGTCCACAATTCTATGAATTTTTTCTAACTCATTCATAAGATTCTTCTTGTTATGAAGTCTTCCTGCCGTATCACAAATTAAAATATCTGTGTTTTTGGATTTTGCTGATGCTATTCCATCAAATACAACTGAAGCTGGGTCGGCGCCTTCTTGATGAGATATTATATCTACACCAGCTCTATTAGACCATTCGCTTAACTGCTCTATTGCCGCCGCTCTAAAGGTATCGGCAGCTACAAGTGTTACAGATTTACCTTCATTTTTATATTTTGATGCTAACTTTCCTATGGTAGTCGTCTTTCCAACTCCATTTACACCTATAACAAGCATTATTAGTGGAGTGTCTTTAATATTCATACTATTATCAAGATTTGCTTCTTCAAGTTTTTCAATCATGATATTCATCAACATACTCTTTACTTCTTTTGGATCTTTAACTCTCTTAAGCTTAACTTGATCTTCTAGCTCATCCATAATATTCATTGTTGACTCTACGCCTATGTCTGCAGATATTAAAATCTCTTCAAGCTCTTCAAAAAGTTCTTCATCAACCTTTTGGTATCTTGCTAATGCACTGTCGATTTTATTTGAAATATTATCTCTAGTTTTTTGAAGTCCACTAAAAAGATTATTAAAGAAGCCTTTCTTTTCTTCTTTTTCAACTTCTGCTATATTTTCTTTAATTGAATCAACTTTTTCTTCTACTTCATTTTCTACGGAAAAATTTAAATCTTTAGCTTTACTTTCATCATCTATATCTTCTTTTTCTTCAGTAGAGTTTAGGTTTTCTTCGATAGATTCTTTTAAATGTTCAATATTTTCTTGAATATCTTTAGACTCTTCTTTTATATCCTCTAAATCTTTTTCTACCGATTCTTTAGTCTCTTCAATTTTTTCTTTTATTCCAGGTTCTTCTTTGTCTTTTTTCTTAAATTTATTAAAAAAACTCTCTAACATAGTACCTCCTATTTTAATTTTAAGGAAACCACTTTACTAACTCCTTCTTCCTCCATACTTACCCCATATAACACGTCTGCAATCTCCATTGTAGTTTTTCTATGGGATATCATTATAAATTGCGTTGAGTCTGTAAGTGACTTTAAATAGCTTGTGTATCTTGTTATATTTGCTTCATCAAGTGCAGCGTCAATTTCGTCTAGAATACAAAATGGTGAAGGTCTTGTTTCAAATATTGCAAATAGTAGTGCAACCGCTGTAAGTGATTTTTCTCCACCAGATAACAATGTTAAGCTTTGTAGTTTTTTTCCAGGTGGCTCCGCAACTATTTCAACGCCAGACTCCAACGGATTTGCCCCGTCTAGTTTAAGTTCAGCATTTCCTCCATCAAAGAGTATTTTGAAAATCTTTTGAAATCTATTATTTATATCTTTGAAAGAAGTTGTAAACATCTCCTTCATTTCCCTATTCAAATTTTTAATTATCTCTTCAATATCATTTTTTGATTTTAATAAATCATTTTTTTGATTTAAAAGGAAGTTCAAATCCTCATCTACAATTTTAAATTCTTCAATTGTATCTGCACTAAAATATCCTAGATTTCTTAGGTCCTTCTTTAACGATTTAAGTTCGCTTCTAGAAGGCTCCTCCACTTCTTCAATCAATGTAAACTTGTCAATATATACAGAATATTCTTCTAGACAATTAGTTCGTATTCTAGTAATATTTGAATTTAGATTTTCAATCTTTTCAAGATTTAATCCCATTGAATAGTCAAGTTTTACATTTATATCTTTGTAGTCCCTTAGTTCTTCTTTCTTTTCTAAAAGTTCATCTTGTCTTCTTTTGAAATCAACTTCATTTCCTTTTAAAACACTTTCAATTTCATTAAGCCTTTCGTTTAGCTCATTAATTTTATAATTATATTTTTTTATATTGTCTCTGTTGATTACTAGTTCAGACTCAACATTTTCTTTAGATTCTATATCAAGCTTTAATCTATGGGAAAAATCTTCATTTTCGTTCTTTATATCTTTTTCTTTGTTAGATAAAATATTTAAGTCCCTCTCTAAACCATCTATCTTAGAAGAAATATTTATTTTTTCTATCTCTAAACTTCTTTTATCTAGATTTTTATTTTCAAGATTAGACTTTAATTCTTCATACTCTGCATTTAATTTTTCAATTTCCACGCTAATACTTTCATGATTTTCTAAATCTAATTTGTCAGAAGATGCGTTCAAAATACTTTCATATTTCCAAGCGGCTTCTTCATATAATGATTTTTTTACATTAATTTCATTGGAAAGATTTTGGAGTTTTTTATCAAGCTCATTTTTTTTATTTTCATTTAATCTTTTTTCAGATTCTTTTGCTTCATATTCTTTATTATAATTTTTTAGAGTTTCATCTAAGCTTTTAAGTTCTTTAATTAACTCTTCTTTAGTTTGTTGTAGAATTTTATTTTCATTCTCAAGCTCTATGATTTTATTATTTCTATTTAAAATATCTGTGTTTGAAGACTTCCCAGTGTACCCACCAACAATTGACCCCCAGGAGTTAAAAATTTCTCCATCAAGAGTAACAATTCTATACCTGTTATACTTTTTAGAAATTTCTATTGCATCTTCTAAGCTTGATACAACTAACGTTTTGTTTAAAAAGTGATTTATTAGTCCTTTGAATTTGCTTTCGCAATTTACAAGTTCTGAAGCAATTGCCAAAATTCTTTCATCATCAAATTTAACATTTGCACTTGGCTTGTTAATCTTATTTAACGGCAAAAATGTCAGTCTTCCAATTCTTTCAGACTTTAGAAACTCAATCAATACCTTGGCGTCGTATTCATTTTCAACAACCACATTTTGAAGTGAGCCACCAAGGGCGTTATTAATTGCAATAAGGTACTTTTCCTCAACTTCTATTAAATCCGCCAGTGTTCCTATGCATTTATCTTTCAAATTCATTCCTTTTATTCTATTAAAGAAGTTTGAAACCTGTTTGTTATACCCTTCATAGTTATCTCTGACATTTATATAAAAGTTAAGCTCTCTTTCTTTTGTGCTTAAATCAACTTCAACCTTGCGATACTGATCATTTAATTGAACAAATTTATTTTTATTATCTTCTAACTGAATTTCCAATTTTTCTATTGAAGATAATTGTTCCGTTACTTTGTCATTAACTTCTTTATAATTAGCGTATAACTTATCATAACTTTCATTTAAAACTTTAAGTTCTTCCGCTAAACCTTCCTTGTCTTTAGAAAGTTTTAAAACATCTTCTCTTCTGCTTTCAAAAAGCCTTTCTCTGGTTAAATTCTCAACCTGAATATTACTTAGTGTCTCCCTTAAAGAAGAAAGTTTTGATTCTCTTTCACTTAAAGCTAAGGTTAAATTTTCAATTTCTTCTTGTAGGTCTGCTATCATAAAATCAACATCATTAAGTTCTTCTTTACGAGTTAAAAGTGAGTTATTTGTTTCTATTTTTTCTTCATCTAACTCTTTTGATCTTATTTTGTTCTTGTCCAGCTTTTCATTAAAGTACTCTATCTCTTTTGAAACTCTTTCAATTTCATTGTTATTATTTAAAACCCGTTCCTCTGTAAGTTTAAGTTTTAAATTATAATCTTGAAGTTTATTAATAAAAGAACTTTTCTCGTTTGAAAATCTTTTTAATTCATCTTCCAAAGACTTAAGAGTTAAAGTCTCTTCTTCTAACTTAGGTTCAAGTTTAGAAATAATCTCTTTATATGAGTCCATCTCTTCTTGGATAGACTTGTTTTCTTGTATTATCTCATTGTATTTATTTTGTATTATTTCAACATCGACCAAATAATAATGTAAATCTAGAAGTTTAATCTCTTCTGTAAGCTTTAAACCTATAGTTGCACGCTTTGCCTGCTTTTCAAGATAGTCTCTGTTTTCTTGCTTTTGTATTAAGACATCTTCAATCCTTCCAAGATTTGTGACAGTCTTGTCAAGCTTTCTTAAAGCCTCTTCCTTTTTGTATTTATATTTTGAAATACCAGAAGCTTCTTCAAATATATATCGCCTATCTTCACTTTTATTTGAAAGAATTTCGTCAATTCTACCTTGACCTATAATAGAATAACCTTCTTTTCCGATACCAGTGTCCATAAATAGTTCTCTTATATCTTTAAGACGACAGGCTTTTTTATTGATGTAGTACTGAGATTCTCCCGTTCTAAATACCCTTCTTGAAACCACGACATTTTCATACTCAATAGGTATCCACTTATCTTTATTATCAAAAGATAGGGAAACTGAAGCAAAGTTTAATGGCGCAATTTTTTCCGTACCGGAAAATATAACATCTTCCATCTTATTTCCACGAAGTGACTTTGCAGATTGTTCTCCTAAAACCCATCTTATTGCATCAGATATGTTTGACTTTCCACTACCATTAGGACCAACTATAGCACATATGGGATTATTAAATTGTAAATTCACTTTGTCTTTAAAGGATTTAAACCCTTTTAATTCAACGGATTCTAATTTCACCTAATCAAACCTCTGTAACTTTTTAAAAATTTGTCCATGTCTAATTCTAACGTGTCTTTATTTGACTGAATTTTTATTTTATCATCTTTTGTTCCATGAACTTTAAACTTTTTGATGTCATATTTTTCCATTAAATATTTCTTATTAGCACCTTTGTTGCCAACAAAATAGTTAAGTTCTCCATTATTTACATATACATCTATGTCTTGCTCTGAAAAGTTTTTTAAAACTTCATCCATAGCATCTTTATAGAGTTCTTGAATGGTTAATTGCCTAATAGATGGGTGAAAAGGGCCTGCAACAACATCCTTTCCTAATGTAATATTATCTGTCGGCTGTAAACCGATTCTTATAATATCAATCCTATTTTTATAAAACGTGCAATAGATATCTTTACATAGCCCTATTGTTTCATCCAAAGAATACGGCTTGTACTTTCCATCTAAATAAAGCTTTTCCAAATAACTATCTTTTATAACAAGAGTTGGATATACTCTAACAAACTCTGGACCAATTTTCACAAATTCATCCGTTGTGTATAAGTCCCTTTCAAAATCCGATTTGTATAATCCTAACATTTGTTGTAGACCTAGTTTAAATCCAAATTCCTTTATTAATTTTGAAGAACTATAGACCACATCTGAAAGGTGATTCCTTTGGTTTGCAACAAGAACTTCATCTACTAAAGACTGTACTCCCAGCTCGATGGTCGAAACTCCATAAGACTTAAGGATGTTTAGAATATTTTCATCAATATAATCAGGCCTTGTAGATAACCTCAAAGAGTTAACTACTCCTTGGTCAATAAAACTCTTTCCAATGCTTAAAAATTCTTTCATTACATCCATGGGAAGTCCCGTAAAGCTCCCGCCATAAAATGCAATTTGAGTTTCATTGTTCTTGTTCGAAAAATAATTTAGGTACTCAACAATGGATTTTCTAGTTTCTTCAAAGTCCTTTATATAATTTTGATTTGTAATTTTTCTTTGATTGCAAAAAATACAGTCGTTAGGGCAACCATAATGCGGAACAAATACTGGTATTATATTTAATTTACTCAAAATCTATCCCCATCTTAATAATAGAATTTTTTGCGGCGTCTTGTTCTGCTTGCTTTTTGTTTTTACCTACGCCCTGTTCAAGTGGAGTTACACCACAAAGAGCAGTAACATAAAAAGTCTTGTCATGGTCTGGCCCAACGGACTTATCTAATCTATAGGTCAATTTTTCCTTCATTTCCCTTTGAATATAATTTTGCAATATGGACTTGTAATTCAAACTTGAAGTTTCTAGATATTTCATAAAAAGTCCTATATGTTTTGCAGTAATAAGCTCATACACAACCTCATATGAAGAATCTAAATAAATAGATGCCATCAAAGCTTCAAATGTATCTGAAAGAGTTGAAATTCTCTTTCTTCCTCCAGACTTAGCCTCTCCCTTTCCCATTATTAATAAATCTCCAAGGTTAAAGCATTCTGCAGCGTATCCGAAGCTAGGTTCACAAGTAACCATGCTTTTTAATTTTGTTAGCTTTCCTTCATCTTTTTCATCATACTTTTTAAAAAAATATTCAGCAAATACCGCCCCTAATATGGCATCTCCTAAAAATTCCAATCTTTCATTTGACCTGTAGTTTTTATTTTTTGACTCATTAACCTTAGAAATATGATGGAAGGCGAAGTCTAAAAGTTCAATATCATTGAACTTATAGCCTATACGCTCTTCCAAATCATTTAATTTCTTAAGTCTTTCTTCAGTTAGTTTCAATTTTAGCCTCTTTTGTTGTTTTCAATGTATGATACCACATCTGAAACTGTAATTATTTCATCTAATTTAGAGTCATCTATTTCAATGTCAAATTCATCTTCAAGCGCCATAACAAGCTCTACAAGGCCAATTGAGTCAGCTCCTAAGTCTTCTCTTATAACTGTATCCATTGATACATCTTCTACGCCAAATTCTTCTTTTATAACTTCTACAACTTTATCAAAAATCATTTTAATCCTCCAAATTCTCTTCTATTTTTCTTACAACATCTTTTTCAACAAATTGAACTAGTTTGTCTATACCTGTTTCAACTGCTCTTTCATTGGAACTTCCATGGGCTTTAAAAACTGCCTTTTTAACCCCAAGTAGTGGTGCTGCACCAACTTCATTATAATCAAAACTACTTTTAAGTTTCTTTAGTGCAGGCTTCATTAATGCCGCGCCAATTTTTGTTCTCAATGAAGACATAATTCCTTCTTTTAAGACCTCTGTTATTCTTATGGCTGTACCTTCAATACTTTTTAAAAGAACATTTCCTGAAAATCCATCGGTAACAATAACATCTACATTGCCACTTAAAGCGTCCCTTGCTTCAATATTTCCTATGAAATTTAGATCCATGTTTTTTAGATGCTCAAATGTTTCTTTTCTTAAGTTGTCGCCCTTGTTTTCCTCAGTCCCTACAGATAATAGTCCAACCCTTGGATTGTTTGCATTTAAAACTTCCTTTGAATACACATTGCCCATTATTGCAAATTGTGAAAGGAGTTCTGGAGTACAGTCCATATTTGCTCCCCCATCTAATAGCAGAGCATATGAATTCTTTGCTGGTAATACAACAGTCAAAGCCCCTCTAGATATTTTATCTATTCTCTTAACTATTAGAGTTGCACCTGCAAGAAGAGCTCCCGTACTTCCACAAGAAAGGATTCCATCATAACCTTCCTCTTTTAGTTTCTTTAAACCTAATGTAGTTGAAGAATTCTTTTTTCTTCTAATGGCAAGAGCCGGTTCTTCATCGTTTTTAATGTACTCGTTAGTGTCTATTATTTCTATTCTATTTTTGTTTTTTGAATCTTTAATTAATTCTGTAATTTCTTTTTCTGGTCCTATAAAGGTTATTTCAAGTTCATTGTGGTTTTCTAGTGCTTTAAGTCCACCTTTCACAACTACTTCATATCCCTTATCTGCCCCTAATGTGTCCAATAATATTTTCATAATACACCTCACTATATTTTACCATATAAAGAGCTATTTATACATTATTGAGCATATGTATTACTAAGTTATTCGATTTTATAAAAATAAAAAAGAGAGGAATCATCCTCTCTAATCATATTATTCTTCATCCACTGATAAGACTGCTTTGCCATCGTAGTAACCGCAATTTCTACAAACTCTATGTGGTAATTTTGGTTCATGGCACTCAGGGCATTCAGTTATAGTTACTCTTGGTAACTGATATGATGATGCTCTTCTCTTGTCTCTTCTAGCTTTGGAAGTTTTTCTCTTTGGTACTGCCATTGTTACACCTCCTCAATAGTTAAATCTTTTTAAATTTTTAAATTATGGGAGGCTAACAGTCCCATAAGCTAATCGGTTATGATTTAAATTTATCTAACGTTAGTATTATACTGATTTTTAGAAACCTTGTCAACTATTTAGTTAATTCTAAAGTATCTCTTGCAATCATAAGTTCTTCATTTGTTGGAACTACAAAGATTTTTATCTTAGAATCATCTGCAGAAATTAAAGCTTCTTTTCTAACTTTGTTCTTTTCTTCATCTAGTTTAATTCCAAAGTTTTCAAGATTTTCTAATATTGCAGCTCTTGTAGTAATTCCGTTTTCACCAATTCCACCTGCAAAGCAAATTGCATCAACATGGCCAAGTTCAAGTAGATAAGCACCTAAGAACTTTCTAACTCTGTTATGGAACATATCAAGTGCAAGTTTTGCTCTTTCGTTTCCTTCGTTGCTTGCTTGTTCCAAGTCTCTAAAGTCTGAGCTTAATCCAGATATTCCTAGAACTCCTGATTTTTTATTTAAGAATTGGTTCATTTCATCAGCTGAAAGACCTTCTTGATTTTGAATAAAGTTTAATACAGTTGGGTCTAAGTCACCAGATCTTGTTCCCATAATAAGTCCTTCTAACGGAGTAAGTCCCATTGTAGTATTTAAACATTTACCATTTTTAACAGCTGCTAAAGATGATCCATTACCTAAGTGTAGAGTAACTATGTTTATATCTTTTTGATCTTTTCCTAATAACTCTGCAGTTCTTCTAGTAATATATTTATGACTTGTTCCGTGGAAGCCGAATTTTCTTAATCTATATTTTTCATAATACTCATAAGGTATTCCATACATATAGTTATATGCAGGCATAGTCATGTGGAAAGCTGTATCAAATACTGCTACATTTGGTTTTCCTGGAAGTATTTTTTCACATGCTTCAATACCCATTAAGTTTGCTGGGTTGTGAAGTGGACCAAACTTGATGTACTCTTTAATAACTTCTTTTACATGGTCGTTTATAAGTGTTGAATCAACATATTCTTCTCCACCATGTAGTACTCTATGGCCAATTGCGTTGATTTCGTCAACGCTATTAATAGCTCCCTTTTCTGAATCTGTTAAGAATTCAAATACTAAAGTTAAAGCTTCAGTATGTGTAGGCATTGGAGCTTCTTTAGATAGTTTCTTTTCGCCTACTTCTTGTGATATTTTTGATCCTTCAATTCCAATTCTTTCTACTAAACCTTTTGCAATAACTTCTTCATTTTCCATATCGAATAATTGATACTTTAATGATGAACTACCGCAGTTTACTACTAATACTTTCATACACCCTCCTGAAATAATTTTTATTCATTTTACTAAACAATTATATCATACATCTTTATTTTTTGCCTAGTTTAGACTCTTGTCCCGTTCTTATTCTATTAATATTTGATTTATGTCGCCATATGACAATAGAACCTATGACAATTAAGAGAATCGCCCTTTCATATCTTTTTGTTGCCAAATAATATATTCCTTGGATTATACTCGCAACAGCAGCTGCTATAGACCCAAGGGATACCATTTTGCTACTTGCAACTGTTGTAAAGAAAACTATGGCCAGTACTAGAACAAATAGAGGGCTAACTGCTATAAAAACTCCCAGAGAAGTTGCAACTCCCTTGCCTCCTTTAAGGTTAAAGTAGATTGGCCAGTTGTGCCCACACACCGCCCCAATTCCAGCTAAGAGAAGGCCTGCATCTCCAAATAGTTTATAACCTATCATTGAAGGTATAAAACCCTTTAATACATCTAGTATGAGGGTAGCAATGGCAAAGTTTTTGCCAAAAGTCCTTAATACATTTGTAGCTCCAGCATTTCCAGAACCAAAATCTCTAATGTCTTTTTTACAAAAAATCTTTCCAAGTATTATGGCCCATGAAATAGACCCTATTAGATAGGATACTAAAAGTAAAATAAACTTCATTATTTACTCCTTGGCCCTCTAGGTTTTAAATCAAATAATATTGGAACACCCTCAAACTTAAAATATTCTCTAATTTGGTTTTCTAGATATCTTAAATATGAAAAGTGCATTAACTCTTTTTTATTTATGTGGAAAAGTATTTTTGGAGGTCTTGTTGAAACCTGTGATGCATAAAATACCTTTAACCTCTCTCCTTTGTCTGTAGGAGGAGCATTGTGAAGAACAGCTTCGTTTACTATTTCATTTAAAGTTCCTGTGCTAATTCTCATTGAATAATTTTCATTTACCTTTTCAATCATTTGAAATAGATTATGCACTCTAAGATTGTTTTTTACTGACATAAAGATAATAGGAACATAGTTTATAAAACCAAGTCTTGTTCTAATTTCCTTTTCAAATTCCCTTTGAGTTTTTTCATCTTTGTCGACTAAATCCCATTTATTTACAGCAATAATCATTGCCTTTCCATTATCATGGGCATATCCTATTATTTTTGAGTCCTGCTCTGTTACACCTTCCGCCGCATCAATCATCAAAACGGATATATCGGAGCTATCTATGGAGGAAAGAGTTCTTACAACACTATATCTTTCAACTTCTTCGTCTATATATCTCTTTCTTCTAAGTCCTGCTGTATCTATTAACACGTAGTCATGGCCATTATATCTGAAGTTTGAGTCGATAGAGTCTCTTGTGGTTCCAGCAATGTCTGTAACTATCATCCTCTCTTCTCCAAGTAGTCTGTTAATTAAAGAGGATTTCCCAACATTTGGCTTCCCAATAATTGAAACCTTGGTCACATCATCTTCAAACTCAGCTTCCATTGGCTCGAAGTTTTTAACTATTTCATCTAGAAGGTCCCCTATGCCTTGAGATCCTTCGGCGCTAATTCCCATTACAGTAGGTATTCCAAGTTCATAAAACTCATATATTAAATCATCATCTTTTCTGCTATCTATCTTGTTAACTGCTAATATTATCTCTTTATTAGACCTTCTTAAAAGATTTGCAACATCTCTATCTTCAGCGGTTATTCCAGTCTTTGCATCTACGACAAATAAAATTACATCTGCCGTTTCTATTGCTAGGTCAACTTGATTTACTATTTGTTTTGAAAATACATCATCACTTTTTATTTCTATACCACCTGTATCAACTAGGGTAAAGTGTCTATTTTGCCACTCTGCATCTTGATACAATCTATCCCTTGTAACTCCAGGGTCATCCTGAGTTATTGCAATTCTCTTTCTAACGATTTTATTAAATAATGTCGATTTTCCTACATTTGGTTTGCCTACAACTGCTACTATAGGTTTTCTCATATTTCCACCTCTTTTCATACAATATAATTTTATCACTTTTTTGAAATAAAAATCATCTTCTCTATTATACTGTATTTTAAAAAAGTTACAAAAAATCCCTGAGATTTCTCCCAGGGATAAATACTATTTGTATAGAGGATATTCTTCAGTTAATGCTAGAACATCTTTTCTAATTTCTTCTGGACTTCTTTCCTTCTTTAATGTTTCAATAATCAATTTACCAATCTTTTTGAAAGCATCTTCCTTCATTCCTCTTGTTGTACAAGCAGGTGTACCAATTCTTACACCTGAAGTAACAAATGGTGATTCAGGATCGTTAGGAATAGTATTTTTATTTGTAGTTATATTAACTTCAGATAGAAGTGCTTCTGCTTCTTTACCAGTTAGGTTAAGTCCTCTTACATCAAGAAGTAATAAGTGGTTGTCTGTTCCACCAGATACAAGTCTGATTCCACCTTCTTGTAATGTTTGGCCAAGAACCTTAGCATTCTTTATAACTTGTTTGATATAGTCTTTGAAGTCATCTTGCAAAGCTTCTTTAAAACAAACTGCCTTCGCTGCAATAACATGCTCTAATGGACCGCCTTGAAGTCCTGGGAATACAGCCTTGTCAATTGCCTTTGCATGTTCTTCTCTACAAAGAATTATACCACCACGAGGTCCTCTTAGTGTCTTATGAGTAGTTGAAGTTACAAAATCAGCATATGGGATTGGGCTTGGATGTTCTCCAGCAGCTACTAGACCTGCAATATGTGCCATATCAACCATTAAATATGCTCCAACTTCATCTGCAATTTCTCTAAATTTCTTAAAGTCGATTATTCTTGGGTATGCACTAGCGCCAGCTACGATTAATTTTGGTTTGTGTTCCAATGCTTTTTTTCTAACTTCTTCATAGTCTATAGTTTCAGTTTCAGTACTTAATCCATAGTCAACAAAGTTGAAGTAAAGTCCTGAAATATTTACAGGTGATCCATGTGTTAAGTGTCCACCTTCTGAAAGCTTCATTCCTAAAACAGTGTCTCCTGGTTTTAAGCATGAAAGGTAAACAGCTAGGTTTGCATTTGCTCCTGAGTGAGGTTGAACGTTTGCATGGTCTGCTCCAAAAAGCTTACAAAGTCTTTTTCTTGCTAAATCTTCTGAAACGTCAACGTATTCACAGCCACCGTAATATCTCTTTGCAGGATATCCTTCTGCGTATTTGTTGTTTAGAGTTGTTCCTAGTGCTTCTAAAACTGGTTCTGAAATAAAGTTTTCAGAAGCAATAAGCTCTAAATGCTCTCTTTGTCTGTTGGTTTCATCTTCAACTACTTGATAGATTTCGCTATCAAATTCCTTTAGATGTGGTAATTCTCTTAAGCTCATCTTAATTTTCCTCCTAAAATATTTAGTTAATTTTTTTTATAGTTAGAATATCATTGGTATTCTTACTTATCTTTTTATCTATTCCTCTTAAAATAAAAATCGAAATTGCTAAGAACAATAATCCAAATAATAAACTTAAAAATTCATTACTTCTTATATCATACTTACCAAGTATAATTGTAGCACATATAACACCCGTAATAAAAGCTATTATAGGTATAATATATACCATTGCGGAGTACTTTAACACAGTTGAACTGTCCATGTTAAGTTCCACTCTGTCTCCTTTATTAAATCTTCCATCATCTTTTACATTAATAATCAAAGGCTTGTCTTCTCCTGAGCAGCCAGCGCAGCTTTCACACTTCCCTCCGCAGGCACTCTCCCTGATTACAAGTATATCTAACATGTTACTGTCTTTGTTTATTACAAGACCGCTTTTCTTCATTTAATCATTCCTTTATTAAATCTTTAATCACTTCGCCTGCAATTACAAGTCCACAGGCAGGTGGTACAAAACTTATGCTAGAAGGGAAAATTTTCCCAGTAGATTCATCAACAAATCTTTCTCCCGATGGGCTTTCTTTAGACCATACTACTTTTAGTTTTTTAACGTCTAAAGCCTTGAGCTCTCTTCGCATAATGCGCGCAACAGGACACATTTCAGTTTTGTATATATCTGATACCCTAAATGCTGTAGGGTCAAGCTTATTTCCTGCGCCCATTGCAGAAATTAATTTCAAATCATAATCCCAAGCATATTTTGCTAAAGCTACTTTGCCCTTTAAAAAGTCTATGCAATCCACAATATAATCATATTCCTTAAGGTTAAAAATTTCAATATTGTCCGGTGTCAACTTTTCTTTAATTGGACTTACATTTAACTCTGGATTTATTTCAAGTAATCTATCCTTCATGACTTTAACTTTAGACTTGCCTACGGTTTTTGTTGTAGCTATAATCTGTCTATTGATATTTGTAATATCCACATCATCAAAGTCAACGATGGTTATATTTGAAACTCCTGCTCTTACAATTGATTCGGCACATATTCCACCAACTCCTCCAAGGCCGAAGACTATTACTTTGGCCTTGGAAAGTTTTTCTAAAGATTCAGTTCCGATTAAAAGCTCTGTCCTTTGTGTAAATTTATTTTTCATCTTCTCTTAATGATACATGAATTTCTTCCAATTGCTTTTCATCAACAAGTGCTGGAGCTCCAGTTAGTAAGTCTGTCGCAGATTGTGTCTTAGGGAAAGCAATAACATCTTTTATATTATTTGTTTCGCAAATTTGCATTGCAAGTCTGTCAATTCCATATGCAATTCCGCCATGAGGAGGTGTACCATACTTAAGCGCATCAACAAAGAATCCAAATTTCGCTTCAATTTCTTCGTCAGTTAACTTAAGGGCTTTGAAAATTCTCTCTTGTATTTCAGAATTATTTATTCTTATGGAGCCTCCCGCAGCTTCTTCTCCATTTATAACAAGGTCATAGGCCTTTGATTTCATCTTTTCAGGTGCAGTTTCAAGTAGGTCTAGGTCTTCTTCCTTAGGCATTGTGAATGGATGGTGTTTAGCTACCATTCTTCCTTCTTCTTCAGAGTATTCAAACATTGGGAAGTCAACAACCCATGCCATTTTAAATACCTTTGGATCTAGTAATCCAAGATTTGATGCAATATGCCTACGAAGGGCGCCTAGTGAATCAAATACTACTTCGTCTTTATCTGCAACTATTAGGATTAGCGCATTGTCTTTAGCATCAAATACATTTAAAATATTTTGAAGCTCTTCTTCACTTAAGAACTTTGCAATCGGAGAATTAACTTCACCATTATTTACCTTAATCCATGCAAGGCCCTTAGCACCGTAGTCCTTAACAAATTTTTCTAGTGCATCTATTTTCTTTCTTGAGTATTCACTTTGATACTCACCAATATTTATACCCCTTACAGAATGTCCCTCTTTAACATTGCCAGAGAAAACTTTAAACTCTGCATCTTTGACGATTTCTGAAATATCTGTAAGTTCAAATCCAAATCTTAGGTCAGGTTTGTCTGAACCATATCTTGACATGGCTTCATCAAAAGGAATTCTCTTTAGTGGAATTTCAATATCCACCCCCTTAAGTTCCTTGAACACCTTTTGAACCATTCTCTCGTTTATACTCATTACGTCATCTTCATCAACAAATGACATTTCAATATCCATCTGAGTAAACTCTGGCTGTCTATTTGCTCTAAGGTCTTCATCTCTAAAGCATCTTGCCAGTTGATAGTACTTGTCCATGCCTGCAACCATTAGAAGTTGTTTCATCAACTGCGGGCTTTGTGGTAGTGCATAGAATTTATTTGGATTTACCCTTGATGGAATAAGATAGTCCCTTGCTCCTTCTGGAGTTGGTTTGCCAAGATAAGGTGTTTCTGTTTCAATAAACCCTTCTCCGTCTAAAAAGCTTCTCATAAGAGTAATTAGTCGTGCTCTCTTAATTAAGTTTGATTGAATAGATTCTTTTCTAAGGTCTAAGAATCTATATTTTAATCTCATTTCCTCTGAAACATTGTCGTCACTCTTAATGTATATAGGTGGAGTTTGTGCCTTGTCAAGTATTCTAAACTCGCTACATAAAATTTCTATATCCCCGTTTGAAATATTTGGATTAACAGACTTTCTATTTCTAACATGGCCCTTAGCTGCTACAACAAATTCAGACCTTACAGTCTTAGCCTTTTCAAAATAGTCTTTACAATCTTCATCATTAACAACTATTTGAACAATACCTGACCTATCTCTAATATCCATAAATATAATATGTCCTAGGTTTCTTTCCTTTGCAACCCAGCCCATTACAATAACTTCTTTTCCAACTAATTCATTTGTTACATCTGCACACATGTTAGTTCTTTTAAAATTTTTAATATTATCCATATCTTCTCCTAAAATTAAAATTTTGCACAAAAAAACCCGTCACAAAGGGACGAGTTAGCTCGCGGTACCACCCTAATTAGGTAAACCTCACTTAAAATTTATAACGCAATTACCATAGCTCCTAGGCGTCATCAAAAGCCTTAGTAAGTAGGTTTCACCAAACCCTACCTCTCTTTCATACTCTTAGCTTTATCCTTCCTATTCAACGCTAATATTAACATGATTTTATTGTATATTATTTAATATCAAAGGTCAAATTATCTTCTTGATCTAGCCTTTGACTTTATTTGTCTAATTAAATTCTCGGCTTCTTTAACTTTAAATACCATTACAAACACTGCATATATTAAAGCTCCAACAAGTATTGCCAGAAACATAGCCTTCTTACTTCCAAGGCTGTTAACAAGGGCATTATTTGTGAAATGTACTCCTATGCCCATAATGATGGATGCAGCAGCTATCTTTAAAGTTTCCACAATTAAGTGGTTCATCTTTGAAAACTCACCAATTTTCTTCTTCAAGTTATAAAAAAGAAGAATTGCCCCAAAGTATGCTGCAACTGTAGTTCCCAGTGCTAAACCATTAAGTCCTAAAAACCTTGAACTTCCTACGGAAACAATTATATTTACCAAAATCATCCACATGGTGTTTTTTGTTGGTGTCTTAGTATCTTTTAAACTATAAAAAGATTTAAATAGTATATCTCTAAGTGCTATTGCCATAAGACCAGATGAATAAAGCATTAAGACCGGTGCAGTCAACGCTGTGTCACCCTTAGTAAAGTTACCACCTTCATAAATAAATTCCACTATTGGGTTCGCAAGTATTCCAAGGCCCACCATTGCAGGTATTACTAAAAGAAACATAGACACAAACGTATCTACGATAACATCTTTGAATTCTCCAATCTTATTTTGTCCTGCAAACTTACTTAAAATTGGATACATTACTGTACTTACCGATACAATAACAATTCCATTTACAAGCTCACTTAGTCTAGAGGCGTATTCCATTACATTTATACCTCTTTCACCCATTATCATTGTGGCTAAGTTTTTATCTACTATAACGTTTAATTGATTAACAGAAACACCTACAATTATAGGTATGGCCATTATCAACATGGATTTTATTTCTGGCTCTTTTACACTTAAAATCTTTGTCCATTTATACCCCTTTTTCTTAACAGCAGGAATATATGGAGCAAACTGTAAAGTTGATGCCACTGCAATACCTATGGCAAGGTAGTACTTGTTTATATACTTACCAAGATATAGTCCAAGGATTATAAATACATTTAATATAAAACCTTGTAACGCCGTTACTATAAACTCGCCATGGCAATTTAAATAGCCTCTATATACTGTTGCAATTCCAATTGGTATTAAAGATACCATAGAAATACGCAAAAAGTTTGTGGTAAGCACCCTTGCTGGTTCGTTTAACTTAAATGCAAATACATAGGTAAGTTGTCTTGCAAATATTTGACATAGTATTACAAGTACAATGGTTATAATAGCAGTTATATTAGCTAAATTACTGGTAAATCTATCTGCAATCCCAACACCTTGTTGTTCTTCTAGCCTTTTGTACGTCGGTATAAAACCCGTTGTTATACCTACTGCAATAAAACTGAATACTAAAACTGGAATAGACATTGCCAAGTTAAATGCCGCAGCCTCAATCCCCGTTCCAAAAAGTCTTGAAAGAGTTGCAATCCTTACGGCGCCCAAAATTTTTGAAAGCACCGTTAAAACCATTAATATAATTGATATTCCTTTCATATTCACCCTCTTTTCATTAGCCTTATAACTTTATCATAAACTAGAATTTCAATCAATATTATAAAATTAACTTTAAGTATTTTGTAGTATTTGATATACTCAAATCATAAAAATAAGATAGGGTGAGGAAATGCTCTTAAGTCAAATAAGCGAAATAAAAGAATTAAAAATTAAAGATAAAAATATTTTTTCAAATGAAGATATTTACGCATGTTCTGTTTCAAATTCACTTGATAAAAATAATTTGAATGTCTTAACAGAAAATGAAATAAAAAATTTAAACCCTGAAAGTGGAAATTTTTTAATTGTAAACTCAAATGATGAATTCAAAAGCAAAAATAAAATTAGTTATCTACACTCAAGTTTAGATAATGTAGAACAGGCCATGGAAATATTACAGCCTTTGATTATTGAAAACCAAAAGTTTTTAGAAAAAATCTACTCTACTATCTGTTTAGACAAGGGAATTGAAAATTTACTTAAAAAGATTAGCTCAAAATTTGAAGATAAGGTTTGTGTTTTGGATAATAACAAAAAATTACTTTATAATCCGTTTGACTTCAACAAGGTCAGTGAGTTATATCCGCTGAAGTTCATATCTTCAAATTCATCAAGAATGTTTGCATACTTGGCCTTTGAAAATAGCCATGAAGATGAAAAAGAAAGTATAAATAATTTATGTACTATAATTTCAAATTATATTCACAAAGAAGTTAAGAACCTTCAAACTTCATTTGATAATTTTTATCTATCTCTTAAAAATTTATTAAAAGGAGACTTTTCGGACGAAGACTACAAAATACTCAAGGGGCTTAATTGGAGTGTTAAAGACAACTACAAGGTTTATGTAATTCAACTTGAAGCAGGGCTATTTAAATATAGAGATATGTTTATTCATGGCAATCGCTTTATATTAGATAACCCACAATACCTCTTTTCAATTTTAAACCAAAATCACCTTATACTTTTAATAAACAAGACAAGACTAAATAGAAACAAATTGGAAGATGAAATTTTAGAATACATTACAAAGTATAACTTAAAATACTATAGTCATGATTTGAAGAATAAACTATCAAATTTCAATAAGGTATATGATTTGTCAAAATTTATTTTTGATAATGAAGTTCCAGTTTCATCTGATGGACAAGAAGAGCTTCACAGTTTAATGAAACCGCTGCTTGGGCAAATTGATTTTTTGGAAATTTTAATTCCAGAAATTTTAAAGCCACTTCTTGAACACGATTTGGAAAAAAATTCAGAGTTTTTAAAGACCTTGTACCTATATCTGACAGAAGAGAGGTCTCTAATAAAAGTTGCAGAGATTATGGACATTCACAGAAATTCCGTAGTCTATAGAATAAACCGACTTTCAGAGATTGTAGACATTGATTTTGAAGATTCTAAGACAAGATACAATCTACTTATTGGAATTGAAATATTAAAAGAGCTATATCCAAAAATACTAGACCAATAGGCCTAGTATTTTTTAATTTATATTCTTTATTTTCTCTAATAAAATCATAGCATTATTAAAAAGTTCTTCAGATATATCATAATAACTAACAACACTTTCTAAGTCTTCTTTTGCCTTTTCAATCTCTCCTATGTTTAAAAAAATAATGGCTCGGTTAAATTGTAATGGTGCATTGTCTCCTATGTTTTGAAGAGCCATGTTTATAAGTCCCAGTGCTTCTAATACAAGTCCTGCTTGGCCCAGCACAAAGCTATAGTCGATAAAGAAATTCGGATCCATTAATCCCTCATGTTCCTTATGGGTCTTTTCAAAAAGTTCTAAGGCTTTCTCAACGTCTCCCTTGTTGTAGTACGCCATTGCAAGATATTGATCCTTTTTATAATTAAAAGTATCCACATCTTCTAAGGTTTCAATTACTTCATTGTAACTTCCACTTTGAAGTTTATGAAAGGCCTCCTCAATTTTTGAATCCGTTACAACTTCATGCAAAAGTGGCGCTATTTTTTCCCTAAGTTCTGCTTCAAAGGGACTGTCCTTTGATAGCTCAAGAGCCTTTCTAAAATAAAATTCTGCTTTCATTGGGTTTTCTTCAAGCATTTCAATTGTCCCAAACAAAAAGTAATTATATGGAAAGTAAGGGTAATTTTTTATATTTTCATTTAAAACTCTCTTTGACTCTTCTAAGAACATTATATCTAAAGTGTTATCAAAATAGTCCTTGAGAGCTGATGCATATGCAAATGATGACGAACTTTGAGGAAAGTTTTCATAGATGAACTTGAAAAATATCATGGCATTTTCATAATTTATTTCTATTTCTTCAAATGCCATTGCCATTAAATAACTTTCTGTATTTTCTATACTATTAAGCATAAAATTTACATAGTCGTCCCTATATATAAAATCTTCGTCCAGTGCACAGATATATGCCATTCCCCTGACGAAATAACTTATATCTATCTCTTCTGTAAAGGTATCATTTTTTAATTCTTCCATAAAATCTGATTTCAATATAGGAAGTGGAAAACCATAAACGCTTTTGTCCTTCAGCTCCAAAAAATATATATTATCCGTCTTCGATTCAAAAAATTTTTTAATATTATTCATTAAAATTCCTCATAAACTCTCTTTTTCTTCTGGATGAACCATTTAATATTTCAAATAACATTCCTCTATACATCAAATAAATACCTATTATTAAAATAACTACAACGGACTTTATAACGGACTTCAAGTCACTAAAATATAATCCTGTAAATAGTGATCCTCCTTCTATTGAAGCGTAAATTAAAGCCATTATGATTATATTTGGAAGTCCCCAGTTAAGAATATTTTCTTTTAAAAAGTACACGCTTTTTATAATTGAATTATATCCATCATAATCTTCAAGATAAAGAGTTTCTGGAAGGGCGTTTAAAACAATCATAGCAATTATTGTAACTATAAAATAAAATTTCATTGCAATGGGACTTAATATAATCTGCGCTATATAAATTACAAATCCAACTTGAATAATCTTTATGGCAAATGGTTTGAAATCATAATCTTGTAACGCAACCGAGGTTCCAGTATCTTTAACTCCCGTATATAAAATGGACATTATAAAGCCTAATATGCACACTTTGAAAATATAAACTAAAAGGCCTGAAATATATCCATTTAGCTTTAACACTCCAAATAAAATATTTGAAATTATATTAGTAGCTATTATGCCCATTGCTAAAATAACTGCACATAGCACAATATATCTTGGATTTTTAAATGTGTTTCTTAGAGCTTTTTTCTGAATATAAATAAAATCGTTTAAAATATCCATGCTACCTCCAACTTTCTGTAATATCGTAATATTTTCTGTCTTTAATTCTGTAAATTAAAAGTAAATCCTCTTTCTTGAAATCAGTTAAAATCTGATAGTCAAATTTTAGGAAGATATAATTTTTAATAAGTCTTTTTGCAGGAACGTCATGCTCCGATATTTTTTCTAAAACGTTGCCGTCCCTTAACAAATCGTGTTCCTTTGCACCTTCAATCTTTTTTGGATTTAAAAACCAAGGAACTTTGCCATTGGTTAACACATAGTCATGTATTAAGAGTTCATTTAGTAAGTCAACCTCTTTAAATTCTCTCTCAATTAAAAACTCTTTTAAAATTTTATATAGTGAATCTCTAGAATGATTTTTAAATAGGTAGTCTTTTTCATCCCAATAATTTCCTAACTCTAGAAAGAATTCATAGTAGTCGCTGTAATAATTTTCAAAAAGATAATTTATTGTGTTCTTGAAATAGCCCTCATTATAGTACTTATCGAGCATCTGTTCTATCTTTTTTACTTCTTGTAACTCCATGTAGCTAATCCATTTTGTAGATATAACTTCAAATGGCGACTTCTTATCGTAAATTATTTCATATTGCTCCGCTTTATGGTATATAGGTGAACCTTTTAAAACCTTTAGGAAACCTAATTGAAGTTTGTCTGGGCCAATGGATAAAATATCATTAAATGACTTTCTCAAACTTTTTAAATCTTCAAATGGCAGTCCTGCAATTAAATCAAGGTGAAGATGTATATTTTTAAATGACATAATCTCTTTACAAACCCTTGTTATTGTTTCAAAGTCACCCACCCTTTTAATTGCCTTGCACGTGTCTTCGTTAGTGGATTGAACTCCAACTTCAAATTGAAAAAGATCTTTTCTTGCTGTTCTAAATAGATTTAAATAGTCTTCATCAATAAGTTGAGGATGTATTTCTAAGTGAAAAGTAGTAAAATTGTTGTCATTATCAATAATATATTTTAGTATTGTAAGACTTCTCTCTTTGTTAAAATTAAATGTTCTGTCAATAAATTTAACAAGCGGAACATTTTCATCTAAAAATAATTTTATATCCTTTAAACATCTTTCAAGTGGATAAAATCTTACATGTCCTGTAGACGAAGACAGACAAAATTCACAGTTATAAGGACAACCTCTGGAAGTTTCGTAATAAACTATCTTCTTGTCTTTAATGTAGTCTAAAGTGTATTCTATTTTTGAATTTTCAAGATCCACCACCTGGTAAATATCATTTCCTACTACTTCCTCATTAGACAGTGTAACCACGCCTGCTGGCAATTCCTTTCTTTCACCATGAACGTAGTCAAGTAGTTCTAAAAAGGACACTTCACCCTCTCCACTCATAATATAATCAACATATGGATGATTTTTGATAATCTCTTTTGAGTTAAAAGATACTTCTGGACCTCCCATAAAAATAATGAGATTTGGATTGATTAATTTTAATTTTTCACAAATTTCCAAGGTCATTTCCACGTTCCAAATATATGTTGAAAAGCCTACAATGTCATATGCTCCCCTTATTATTTGAAATATTATCTCGTCGCTATTTTGATTTATAGTAAAGTCAATAGTATCGCATTTGTACTTTGGATACACCGTATCTTTTAAGTATCTTATTGCGATATTACTGTGAATATACTTTGTGTTCAATGATGTTAAAAGTATTTTCATTTAACCACCTATTTCAATTGTGCTACAGTAACACCTAGTCCACCTTCATTAAACTCTCCATCTCTGAACTTTTTAATGAACTTGTGCTTTCTAAGATAGTCCTGTACACCCTGCCTTAGTACTCCAGTTCCCCTTCCATGTATAATAGACACTTCTTTTAGCCCTACTATATATGCATCATCTAAAAATTTATCTATTTCGAATATTGCCTCTTCTATATTCTTGCCTCTTAAGTCCAACTCACTTTTAATATTGGAACCTGATTTCGATTTTATAATGCTTTTTATATTATAATTTGATTTTTTCTCTTCTTCAGATTTCACAAATTTTAAATTTTTTATATTGGCAGAAATCTTCATTATGCCAACTTGAACCTGTAGGTCGCCTTTTCTATCAGGCTCAGTAACAACCTCACCAACTCCACCAATACCTAAAATCTCTACGGTGTCTCCAAGTTTAATCTCTTTTTTATCTTTCTTTTTATTTTCTTTTAGTATAGATTTCTCTTCAGTTTGTTTCTTTAAATGAGTATTGAATTTATTTTCAATTTCAACTGCCTTTGAAGCAATATTATCTTCATTTGACTTTGAAAGGAATTTTAATTCCTTCAATAGACTTGCAGATTCTTTTTTAGCTTCATTTATAATTTCATAGGCCTCATTTTGAGCTTCTTCTATGATTTTTTCTCTATCATTTTTTGATTTTTCAATTTCAAGATTAAGCCTTTCTTTTAAGCTTGCAACTTCTTCTTCAAATCTCTTTTGTCTTTGTCTACTCTCTTCTATTTCTTTTCTATCTGAATCAATCTTATTTAAAATGTCTTCAAAGGAAAGCTCTTCCTGTGGAATAAGTCTCTTTGATTCATTTATTATTTCTTCAGAAAGGCCAAGTCTTCTAGATATTTCAAAGGCATTTGACTTTCCTGGAATACCTATTGTAAGTCTATAGGTTGGACTTAAAGTCTTCACATCAAATTCTACACTTCCATTTTTTACCCCAGGAGTATTTAATGCAAATAGTTTTAATTGTGAATAGTGTGTTGTTGCCACTGTTCTAATGTTTCTATCAAGAAGTTTTTTTAGAATTGATATTGCAAGGGCCGCACCTTCAGTTGGGTCCGTTCCTGCACCAAGCTCATCAAATAAAACAAGTGACTTTTCATCCACTTTAGAAAGTATGTCTACAATATTTGTCATATGTGATGAAAATGTACTTAGCGATTGTTCTATACTTTGCTCATCACCAATGTCACTAAATACTTCGTCAAAAATCGCAACTGTTGTATCCTCTTTACAAGGTATTAAAAGTCCCGATTGTGTCATAACAGTCATAAGACCTAATGTCTTTAGAGTTACCGTCTTACCTCCTGTGTTAGGTCCTGTTATAACAAGGGTATTGTAGTCTTCTCCAAGATAAATATTAATTGGCACAACCTTTTTCTTATCAATAAGAGGATGCCTTGCACTTTTTAAATCTATAATGCCATCTAAGTTAACATCTGGCTTAATACCATTCATTTCAATACCAAGGGACCCCTTTGCAAACACAAAGTCCAAATGGGCCATGTTTATTTGATTGAAAATAAAATCATCATATATATTTAAAAGCAAGTTTGAAAGTTCTTTAAGAATTCTCTTTATCTCTTCTTGCTCTTTTAGCTCTAAAGTCTTAATGTCATTATTGATTTCAACCACCGATATAGGTTCTATAAAGACAGTTTGTCCTGATCCTGATTGGTCATGGACAATACCTTGAACGGAAGATTTATTTTCTGATTTAACAGGAATAACATAACGGCCATCCCTCATTGTCACATATGAATCTTGTAATAATTTTTGAGAACTTTGTGCCTTTAAAATTTGTGACAGTTTCGTTCTAATGGACTCTGTTTTTGACTGAATTTCTCTTCTAATACGCTTTAAAGTAGGACTTGCATTGTCACTTATCTCCGTTTCAGAAATGATTGCAGAGCTAATTTCCCTTTCAATATTTGGATATGGCTTAAGAAGTGAAATCAAATTTCCAATCTTCGGATACTTTTCCATGTTCTCTTCACTGTCGTTAAAGTATTTTTTAGTTTCTTGAACTGAGCGAAGTAACATGGCAGCATCTAATAAATCTCTATTGTCTAATGTTCTACCCTTTTCCACATGCTTAAGCATAAGTCTAAAGTCCTTTACTTCATAAATAGGTGCCCTACCATGGGCGTATAATAAAGAAAGAGCCTCTTCACTTTCAGAAAGATTGTTTTGTATTGATTCCATGTCTGTTTCAGGTAAAAGTTCATCGCATAATTTTTTACCCAATGCAGAACTTGCATGACTAATTAGTTTTTCCTTTATAATATTAAACTCTAATATTTTTAAAGCCTTATTATTCATCTATTCAATCCCCTTTTCAAAGTGTCCAAAAGTGTAATTTTTTAAATCAAATTTTTGTTCTGAATTGTTTTCGCCATTAATCTTTTCAAAATATATCTTGGGTAAATTTAGCTTCTCCCCATCGTTAATGACCCTAATATTTCCACCATTTCTAAAATCTATGTCGCATAAGAAATTATACCCTAAAAGTTTTTTGCTGTGATATACCTCGGTATATCCATTTATTCTTTTTACTGGAAAAATCTCGTTGTTTTTCGCTTTCATAAATCCAAAATTAAAATTGCAACTGTCGCATCCACTGCTATCTTTGCAGCCCTTTATAACTGAAAATGGACAATGAACCATAATCATTGAAATAAGTGGGCCATGAGCAATTATTTCCGCATCTCCCTCTGTGTATTTCAATATTTCGTTCAATTCTTTTAAATTTAATTCAGTTGATAAAGTAATCCTCTTAATTCCCAATTGCTTTAAAAACAAATATGAATATATGTTTAAAACATTTAGTCCATAGTCACCAATTATATCTTTATTTTTAAACTCTTCTCTTATAAACTGAATATCTCCAAGATTATTAACTAAAAATCCTCTAAAATCTTTTTCTTTTAATTTTGAATTGAGTACTTTAAATTCTTTTTCAAATTGAAGTCTAGGCATTTTATAAAACTTTTCGCTAGATAATTCATCAATGTTTTCAGTATAAATATCCCCATATTCATTGTCTGTTCCTGTTGAAAAAATATTTTCTTCAATGTTTACACTAATATTCTTGTCTTTAAAGTCTGACAACTTTAGCTGTTTTAAAGAAACATAATCTAATGGAACTCTTTTATTGAAATTAGAAATTTCTTCATCTAATTTCCCTACAATTTCACGGCGCATCTCGTTTAGAATTCTAACGGGAATAAAGATGTCATCGTCAATTAAAATTTCAATTTTTTCTAATACATAGTCCGTATTTCCTAGCTTTTCTAAAGAGCGAACTATATATTCCTTACCAACAGGTTTATTATTAGCTCTTTCAATTATATTTTCAGATATAACTTCAATGGATATATCTTTATATTTTAAAAATAACTTTGCAGGTTCTGATACTTTTCCCACAAATTTAAAATCTATTTTATTATTTAGTTCTAAATTTCTGGAACTGATTTCGTCTATTAGTTTAGATGAGCTGGACCTCACAACTTTTGATGATATTTTTAAGTCATAAAAGTATTTTTCAGAAACTCTTTCGCCCTTTTTAAAATCTCTTTTAAGTGTGTAAGGAATATTTTTGTTTTTTTCTGTTTCTAAAATTAAGATATCATCTTTTTTGCATGGAAATTTAAATAAGATAGATTTTTTTCCTCTATCTTCAACAATGTCTCCAACTTCCAATCCCTTTTTCCCAGCCTGCCTATTAAGCTCCGTATAACTTTTACCAAAGTCATTAAATATTAGGCCATCAGTGTAACCCCTTAGTGAAACTTCCTTTAATCTGTTTTTTTCAAAAGAATTTTTTTCGATTTTATCTTTATAGGACTTTACCACATTGTAAACATATTCAGGTTTTTTCATCCTACCTTCAATCTTAAAGGAGTTTACACCTGTATTAAGCAGTGTTTCCACATATTCAATTGTACATAAATCTTTAGGACTAATAAAGGAGTCAAAGTCTTTACTTATATCTTCTTTATTTCTATTTAAAAGCTTATAGTCCAGGCGACATGGCTGTGCGCATCTTCCTCTATTTCCACTTCTATTTCCAATATATGAACTCATCAAACATTGTCCAGAGCAACCAACACAAAGAGAGCCATGAACAAAGACTTCGACTTCAATATCTAAGTTTTCACAAATCTTTTTTATCTCGTCTATTGGAGTTTCCCTTGCTAACACAACCCTTTTAAATCCAAGACTTTGAAGAAATTTTGCTCCATAATAGTTATTTATATTCATCTGTGTAGACCCATGTATTGGAAGATTTGGAAGATGTTTTCTTATAAGATGGAGTAATCCCAAGTCTTGTATGATTACTCCATCCACATCCATATTATATAAATCTGTTACAAAGTTTAATGCACTTTGTATCTCGCTGTCATGAAAGAGGGTGTTTACAGTTACATATACTTTAACCCCTCTTTTATGACAAAATTTTATAACTTTTTTTAACTCTTCATTATCAAAATTTGTTGCATAGGCTCTTGCTGAATATAAGAGCCCTCCAAGATATACTCCAGTAGCTCCCGCTTTTATAGCTGCTTCAAGCATTTCCATGTTTCCTACAGGAGCCAGTACCTCCGGATTATACTTCATTAATTACCATCCTTAATGTCTTCAAGTTCTGAAATAATATTGTCGATTTTGCTATTTATTTGCATATAAGCCCTGTTTAAATTGATATTTTCTTTATTTAATATATCATTTTGACTTACTAATCCCGATTTTTCTCTCTTTAACACTTCTAAATCTCGTCTTAAATTTTCAGACTTCGTTTCAAAGTCAAGCTTCATATCCTTTATTTTAAATTCTAAATCATTTTTTAATTTCTTTTCTTCATTATAAAGCTTTAATACTTCTTCATACTTATCATTCATTTCTTTGAATTTTTCACTGTCAGCCTTTGCAGATGATTTATAGTTTTCATTTTCAAATTTTAAACTGATTAAATCACTTTCCTGTTCCTTTACAAGATTTTTGTTTTTATTAACTGACTCTGCAAAATAAAGAAGTGCCAATGTATAAACCATGTCATTAGAAAGGGATGAATGATCCTTTCTAATGCTTTTGATTTGTTCATTAATAGTATCTTCTAAGGCTTTTATATCCTCTGGAGATTTATCAGAAAGAAGACTATAGGATCTTCCCATAATGGTTACGCTATATTTTTCTTTATCCGCCATCTTAACTCCTTAATTGTGCGTTAAACTTATCCTCCAACTTAGAAAGTATATTATTCATTATTTCACTTATCTCTTCTTCTCTTAAGGTTCTATCTTTTGATTGGAATTTAAGTTTATATGCAGAACTCTTCTTGTCCTTTTCTATATTGCCACCCATGTACACATCAAATAATTCTACTGATTTTAAAAGCTCTGAGCCATTTTCAATCATAAACTTTTCTAATACATCAGTTTCTAAATCTCTGTCAATTACAATGGCAATATCTCTTTCAACAGTTGGGTACTTGCTTATTTCTTCCATTAAAATATCTTTAACTATATATGGCATAATCTTGATTAAATCTAGTTCACCAATATAAACTCTAGATGTAATGTCGTAGTTTTTAGCAAGTCCAAAAGAAATTTCACCAATTTCTCCAATCTTTATATCATCTATATAAATCTTAGCGGCTCTTCCTGGATGGTATGTGTCATTATCAGTTAATGCTACATAACTTGCGTTTTTAATCCCCAGTTCTTTAAGCAATATTTCAACTACTTCTTTAAGCGAATAGAAATCCACATCTCCGTACATACCAAAACCAACTTTCTTGGTTTCGCCATAATTACCTTTAGAGTCCTTTAAGAATGTATTTGCTAGTTCATATACTTTCATGCTAGGTATTTTGTTCTTAGAGTTCTTTTCCAAAACATCTAAAATGTTAGTAAGTGTAGTTGTTCTCATAACAGAGAAGTCTTCTCCTAAAGGATTTATAAGTTCAATGGATTCTTCTGGATTATATTTGATAGACGCTTTTGCATAGGACTTTTTACTTATAAATGAATATGTCATAATTTCAAAAAGACCACATCCATATAGAATATGTTTTATTCTGTCTTCAACTTGTCTACGTTCACTCTTCTTACCACTTAATAAATCTCCTCTTAATGGCATTGGTGTTATGTTGTGGAAACCATGTAGTCTTCCAACTTCTTCTGCGATATCTTCTACGATTGAGATATCTGTTCTAAAGAAAGGAACCTTTACATTAACATCTTCTCCATTTGAACTTACAGCAAATTCTAAATCTTCAAGGTAACTTATTATTTCGTCTTTTGAAAGTGAAGTTCCTAAAAGTTCATTGATTTTATTGTAATTAAAGTTTACTTCTACTTTTTTACTTTCTTTTCCTCCAATATCAAACTTCCCTGCTACAACTTTTCCTGAGTTTGTTATTTCAATTAAATTACAAACTCTATTTATTGCAATTTCTGCAAATTCTACAGGAACGCCCTTTTCATATCTTGCTGAAGCTTCAGTTCTTAGGTTCAATCTCTTAGATGTATCTCTAACAGAATCTGGGGAGAAACTTGCAGATTCAATAAATATTGTCTTAGTGTTGTCTTTAACATCTGAATCAAGACCACCCATTACACCTGCAATAGCAGCTGGTTCGTCCTTGTCATAAATTACTAAATCATCTGATGTCAAAGTTCTCTCTTCGTTGTCTAAAGTTGTAAATTTAATGTCTTTAGATGGTTTCTTTATATGAATTTCCTTAGATTTTATTGTATCTAAGTCAAAGGCATGAATTGGTTGGCCAAGTTCAAGTAAAACGAAATTTGTAATATCAACTATGTTGTTAATTGGTCTCATTCCTGATTGCATAAGTCTATTTTTTAGCCATTGAGGAGACTCTTTTATAACAACATCCTTTACAACTTTACCCATATATCTGTAGCAATCTTCTGACTCAATTACAACATCTTTAAAGTAATTTTTAATGTCGTCTTCCTCATTTTTAATTTTAAACTCAGGTACTTCAATTGTATCTTTAAATGTTGCAGCAACTTCCCTTGACATACCTACTATTGAAAGACAGTCCGGTCTATTTGGAGTGATTTCAAACTCAATTATAGGCATGGTCAATTCTAAAACTTCTGTAATAGGAGTTCCAGGCTTACCTTCTTCTAATATTATTATTCCATCTTGAGAGTTCTTTGGTACTAAAGATTTTGAATAGCCAAGTTCTTCATAGGAACATAACATTCCAGGTGACTCTATGCCAACTAGCTTAATCGGCTTTATTTCAAGTCCATTTGGAAGCTTTGCTCCCACCTGTGCAAAAGCAACAAAGTCTCCTTCTTTCATGTTCTTTGCGCCTGTAATTACATCTATCTCACCACTGCCATAGTCCAATGTAACAATGGAAAGTTTGTCTGCATCAGGATGCTTTTCTATTTTTAATATTTTTGAAACTATTATTTTTTCAAGTCCCACACTTAAATCTATAACCGATTCAACATGTGAACCTGTAAGTGTAACTTTATCAGCAATCTCCTTGCTGCTTATATCTATATTAAGATAATCTTTCATCCAAGTTAATGGTAATAACATATATGCCTCCTAAAATTGTTGTAAAAATCTCTTGTCGTTATCATAAAGCAATCTAATATTCTTTATGCCATGTTTAATCATGGTAATTCTGTCTATCCCCATACCAAAGGCAAAACCTGTATAAACTTCTGGGTCTATTCCACAATTTCTAAGTACATTAGGATGAACCATTCCACAACCTAAAAGTTCCATACTCCATCCTGTGAAATTACATGCTTCACAACCTTTACCATGACAGTTGAAACATGAAACGTCTACCTCTGCTGATGGTTCAGTAAATGGGAAGTGATGTGGTCTAAATCTAGTTTCCATGTCTTCTCCAAAGAATTCTCTTATGAACACATTTAATGTGTCAATAAGATTTGCCATTGTAACACCCTTGTCTACAACAAGACCTTCTATTTGGTGAAACATTGGTGAGTGAGTGTCATCAACTTCGTCATATCTAAAGGTTCTTCCTGCGGAAACCATTCTTATTGGAGGCTTTTGCTCTAACATGGTTCTAATTTGAACAGGTGATGTATGTGTTCTAAGTAATGTATCTTCATCAATGTAAAATGTATCTGAAGTTGATCTTGAAGGGTGATTCATTGGCGAATTCAACTTGTTGAAGTTGTTTTCAACGGTTTCTATTTCCGGTCCTTCAATAATAGAAAATCCCATTCTTTGGAATAGATTTTCAAGCTCTTCCATAGTTTCATTAAGTGGATGTCTGTGTCCAATTTCAAAGCTATTTATATTTCTTGTTATATCAATCTTTTCAGTCTTTATTTTTACTTCGTTTAGTTTTTCTTGTAACTCTTCTTTCTTAACTCCCAAAGCTTTTTCAATTTCTGCTCTAACTTCGTTTGCATATTGACCTATGATAGGTCTTTCTTCCTTTGAAAGTTTACCCATCTCACGTAAAATCAAGGTTAAATCACCTTTTTTACCAAGAACTTTTACTCTAATTTGTTCTAAGTCTTCCAACTTTTCCATGCTCTTTATACTAGAAAGGGCATTTTCTTTGATTAAATTAATTTTATCTTTCATAGTTCCTCCCTTATATTAAAAAAATCTCTCATCCCAAACGGGACGAAAGATTCGCTATACCACCCAAAAGTAATTCTATTAACGCTAGAAACGCTTGGCATTACCCAAGAACTCCAGAGCGAAAAAAGTAAAACCAATTACTATGTTCCACCAAATCCATAGTTCTCTGAAAAATTTGTTAAACTTCCTTCTCCTTCTTCGAATATATTAAATTTAAATAAAACATTGATATGCTTGAAGCAATGGCCGCATTTAAAGAATCTATATTTTTACTAATAGGTATTATTACCTTTTTGTGCGCCAATTGTGATACTTCTTTTCGCACACCATGTGATTCGTTACCAATTATTATAGCATGCTTTGGAATTTTTGTCATAGATGTTATGTCTATACTATCTTCCTCCAAAGTTGTTGCAAGTATTGTATGTGTTTTTCTTAAATCTTCTAAAGTTTTTATATCAACTTGATTAATTGAAATCCTGAAAATAGAACCCATGGTAGCTCTTAGAACCTTACTATTATAAATGTCAACACAATTGCCTAAAAGAAGAATGTTTTTGTAGTTGAATGCTTCTGCTGTTCTAATTATTGTTCCCATATTTCCAGGATCCCTAATTTCATCTAAGATTAATAAATTTTTTTCAAAATCAATTTCACTTTCAATCTCTTTGCAAATTAGAATAACTCCTTCTGGATTTTTCAAATCTGACAATTGTGAAAACATTGAGTTTTTTACTCTTATAACTTTTTTTTGTAACTTTTCATCTAAATCTAAGTCGGCGTTTTCATCTAATATTATATTTTCAATCTCCACATTTGATTGGGTAGCTTCCTCTGCCATTTTAAACCCTTCTACCAAAAAAAGTTTATCTCTATTTCTATTTTTTAAAAGCTTAAGACTTTTAACTTTTTTTATTATGGAGTTATTGGCGCTCGTTATTATATTATTCATTTGAATTTTTCACCAAGGCTTCAATATTATCCGTAGGTCCAAGCAAAAGTAAGACATCTTTTTTATTTATAACCTCTTGAGGACTTGGATTTATTATATCCTCGTCATCTCTTCTTATTGCCATGATTGTAAGGTTGTCATCCTGTCTAATGCCAAGGTCTATAATCTTTTGGTTAACCCAAGTTTTTGGCGCTTGGACTTCCATCATACTAAACTCTTTAGAAACCTCAATAAAATCTAATATTTCTTCTTTAACCATGCTATGAGCAAGTCTAAGTCCCGATTCTTTTTCTGGAATAATAACTTTGTCCGCACCGATTTTATACATAATCTTAGCTTGAAAACTATCCCTCGCCTTTACAACAACCGTTGGGACTCCAAGTTCCTTTGCTATTGTTGTAACTAATACAGAAGCCTCAAAGTGGGAACTCATCCCTACCACTACCACATCGAAGTTTTGAATTCCTAATTCTTCCAGTACTCCCTCTACGGTAACATTAGCCGTTACTGCATGGGTAACATAACTACTTATCTCGTTAATTACATTTTCGTCTATATCAATAGCTAGTACTTGTTGCTCTAGTTCTGATAGTTTTATGGCAAGCGCCTTGCCAAATCTACCACAACCTATTACTGCAAATTGTTTCATATTTCACCTATCCTAAAATAATAGTTCCATAAGCTTCTTTATAAAGCTTTTGTTTTCTTTTCTTTGTAGCAAATATTATAGTTAATATCCCCACTCTTCCAAAGAACATCGTTATAATTAAAAGAATTTTAGAAAGAGGAGACAGTATAGCAGTTATACCTCTACTTATACCTACTGTGCCTAAAGCTGAAATCACTTCGTATAGTACATCTGAAGTTTTGAATGGCTCTGTAAACACAATAATATTTCCTACCACAAGTATCCACAACATATATATTATAAATGCAGCGATAGCTTTTTTAACCTGTGTGAATTTAATCGTCTTGTTGAACATTATTATATCATCATCTCCGCGAATTTCAGATACTAAAACCATTATTATAAGTGCTACCGTTGTAACCTTAACCCCACCACCGGTACTTGCAGGAGCTGCTCCAATTATCATTGCAACCATTGACATAATGGTAGAACTGTTATGCAAACCAGTTTGACTCATGGCTGAAAACCCTGCAGTTCTTAAGGTTACCGATTGAAAAAATGAATTTAGTAATTTATATCCTACAGGCAATCTTCCTATTGTTAGTTCGTTGTTAAACTCAAAAATAAAGAATAAAATTGTAAACGAAACCAATAATATTGCAGTTGTAGTTAAAACAACCTTTGAGTGTAATGAGTATCTTTTGAAATTTAATCTGTATTTTGTAATGTCCATATACACATTAAATCCAATTCCACCTATGATAACTAAAAGCGCTATTGGAAGTATAATCATAGCATTTGTATTAACTCCAAGTAGACTCTCTTGTCCAATTAAATCAAAACCCGCATTACAAAATGAAGATATTGAGTGAAATATGGAAAACCAAATCCCTTTGAGGAAGCCGTATACGGGAACGAAACTAAATGCCAATATGAATGCTCCTATGGATTCAATCACGAATGTTGATGCTAATACGTATCTTATAAGTTTTACTAGTCCACTATATCCCTTTGCGCCAACTTGCTCTCTAATAATTAGTCTTGATGATAGTGTAATCCTCTTTCCAAGTAACATGGCAACTAAAGTAGAAAGCGTCATTACTCCCAATCCACCTATCTGAATTAGCATAATAATAATTATCTGTCCAAAAAAATTCCAATGGTTTGCTGTTACAACTGGAGTAAGACCCGTAACACATACTGCCGATGTGGAAACAAATAGACTATCTAAGTAAAGTGTGGGCTTCCCATTTGCAGAAGAAATCGGTAGGGAGAGCAATATAGAACCTGTTAAAATAATTATTAAAAATCCAATCATAAGATAAAGCGGTGGATTGTTTTCTATTTTTTTAATTAATTTAGTAAATTTGTCAAATTTTTTTGAAAAATGCATTTATTTCCCTCTAAACGCAAAAAAACCCCAATGGTTTGGGATTTAAGCGTTTTTTGCTATCTCTACAAGTTTTTCAAAAGCTTGAGGATCTTTAATTGCAAGATCAGATAACATCTTTCTGTTCATGTCAATTCCATTTTGCTTTAAACCATGCATAAACTTGCTGTAGCTAAGTCCATGTTGTCTAGTTGCAGCATTGATTCTTGCAATCCACATTTGTCTGAAATCTCTTTTTCTTCTCTTTCTACCAATGAAAGAATAAGCCATTGACTTCATTACAGCTTGATTAGCTGTTCTATATAAAGTGGATTTAGAACCGTAATATCCTTTTGCAGATTTTAATACTTTTTTATGTCTTTTGTGGGCATTTGTACCCCTTTTAACTCTAGCCATTCTGTACTACCTCCTAATTTACGGAATCATATGATCAATTCTCTTTTGATCACCCTTGCTAACTAAAGTAGCTTTTCTTAAGTTTCTAATTCTCTTTTGTGATTTCTTTCCTGTTATGTGGCTCTTGTAAGCTTTATATCTTTTTAATTTTCCAGAGGCAGTTCTTTTAAATCTCTTTGCAGAACCTCTGTGAGTTTTCATCTTTGGCATAATTTACCTCCTAATTATTTTCTGGATTTGGAGCAAGGAACATTACCATGCTACGGCCTTCCATAGTAGGCTTTTTATCTATAATTCCATTTTCAGATGTTAATTCAGCAAAATCATTTAATACATCTTTACCTATGGAAGTATGTCCAAGTTCTCTTCCTCTAAATCTTACTGTAACTTTTACTCTATCACCCTTCTTAAGGAAATTGTTAGCTTGATTTGCTTTAACTTCCAAATCATGTGTATCGATGTTTGGTGATAGTCTAAGTTCTTTTACATTAATAACTTTTTGTTTTTTCTTTGCTTCTTTTTCTCTTTTGATGGCCTCGTATCTATACTTGCCATAATCAATAACCTTACAAACCGGTGGTTTTGCATTAGGAGCAATGTTTACTAAGTCCAAGTCTGCTTCCCTTGCTGCATCAAGCGCTTCGTTAATAGATACAACACCTATTTGTTCACCGTCCGCACCAATAAGTCTTACTTCTTTTGCTCTAATACCCTCGTTAATTTGTAATTCCTTAATGATTACACCTCCATAAAATTTCATTAAAAAAAGGCAGATAGAAATATCCGCCTATAAATCACTTAACTTATTACCTTATGCACCCGATTGTGATAAGGTGAGAGCGGATAACTCTACTTTTACTAACGTAAACTATTATATTATCTAAATTTTAATTTGTCAAATATTTTTTAAAATTCGCAATGTCCCACTGTTCTTGGGAATGGAAGTACGTCTCTAATGTTGGTCATACCTGTTAAATACATTACCATTCTTTCAAAACCAATTCCAAATCCACCATGGTGAACAGTACCATATCTTCTTAGGTCCATGTACCAGTCATAATCTTCTGGTTTAAGTCCCCCATCAATTATCTTTTGTTTTAGAACTTCCGGTCTGTATTCCCTTTCACTTCCACCAATTAACTCACCAATTCCTGGTACAAGTAAGTCCATAGCTGCTACGGTCTTTCCATCTTCATTTAGCTTCATGTAGAAGGCCTTTATATCCTTTGGATAGTCTGTTATAAATACTGGACCTCCAACAATCTGTTCGGAAATATATCTTTCGTGTTCAGTTTGTAAGTCCATTCCCCATTCTACAGGGTATTGGAAATCAACCTTTGCATCTTTTAAGATATTTATGGCTTCTGTGTAGGTCAATGTTTTAAAATCGCTGTTGACAACTTTTTCAAGTCTTTCTATTAGTCCCTTTTGAACGAACTTGTCGAAGAATTCCATTTCTTGTGGGCAGCTTTCTAAAACATATTTAATAATGTACTTTATTACATCTTCTGCTAGTTCACAAACATCCTTTAGTTCTGCAAATGCAATTTCAGGTTCAATCATCCAGAACTCTGCCGCATGTCTAGGAGTGTTTGAGTTTTCTGCTCTAAATGTAGGGCCAAAAGTATATACATTTCTATGGGACATTATAAAGGATTCTACTTGAAGTTGACCACTTACTGTTAGATTTGTTCTCTTACCAAAGAAATCTTCTTTAAAATCTATTTCTCCATTTTCAGTCTTAGGCAAATTATCTAAGTCTAATGTAGAAACTTCGAACATCTCTCCTGCACCTTCAGCGTCAGATCCAGTAATTATTGGAGTGTGTACATATACAAAGCCTCTTTCGTTAAAGAACTTATGTATTGCGTAGCTAAGCTCTGAACGAACTTTAAATACTGCATTAAAAGTATTTGTTCTAGGTCTTAAATGTAATATGGTTCTTAAGAATTCAAATGTATGTCTCTTCTTTTGTAGTGGATAATCATCGTCCGATGCTCCTTCAACATAAATATTGTTTGCTTGAACTTCATAGGCCTGTTTAGCTTGTGGACTCTTAACTAGTTTTCCCTTGACAATAATAGCTGAGCTTAGTCCTAGCTTGCTAATCTCTTCAAAGTTTTCTACATCTTTGTCCACAACTACCTGTACAGGTTTAAACTGAGTTCCGTCATTTAATTCAATAAATCCCAAGTTCTTTTGAAATCTTGAGTTTTTAATCCAACCTGCAATCTCTACTTCTTGGCCTATGAATTTTTCATAATCTTTTTCAATATCTCTAAGTAAAATCAATTTATTCCTCCCTTAAACTTTTAAGTAATTCATATATCTTTTTTTCATAACCTATTTCTTTAGGATTATAATAATTTTTTTCTTCAAAATTTTCTGGCATATACCTTTGCTTTACATATCCACCTTTATAATCATGGGGATATTTATATCCAATTCCATGGCCCAAGTCCTTTGCGCCACTATAATGTGCATCCCTTAAGTAACCAGGAATTTCTAGATTTGGATTTGATTTGACATCTTCTATGGCTTTCATTATGGCCACGTATGAGCTGTTACTCTTAGGTGCAGTTGCAAGATAAGTAACCCCTTGTGCAAGGTTTAGCTTACACTCTGGAAGCCCAATAACTTCCGCCGCTCTAAACACATCATTTGCAACGGTTAACGCCCTTGGGTCTGCATTACCTATATCTTCAGATGCAAATATTATCATTCTTCTTGCTATGAATTTTGGATCTTCTCCAGACTGTAACATCTTAGCCAAATAAACTAGTGCTGCATCGGGGTTTGAACCCCTCATGGATTTTATAAATGCAGATATGGTGTCATAGTGAATATCACCATCTCTATCATAACCTAAATGATTTAAAAAGAAACTGTCCTTTATAATATCTTTGGTAAGTTTTATCTTTCCATCAACTTCCTCTGTGGATAGTACTGCAACCTCCAAACTATTTAAGGCATTTCTTACGTCCCCATTTGAAAGCTTTGCTATAAAATCCAGTTCTTCTTCCCCAATTTCAATATTATACATAGAAAGTCCATCTTTATGTTCAAGGGCTCTCTTTAAAGCTTTTTTTATATCTTCTGGTGAAAGATGTTTAAGCTCTACTATTTTTGTTCTTGATAAAAGAGCTCTATTTACTTCAAAAAACGGATTTTCTGTTGTTGCACCTATTAAAGTTATTAGCCCCGACTCCACGTGCGGGAGAAGCGCATCCTGTTGAGACTTGTTAAATCTATGAATCTCATCTACAAACAAAATCGTCTTTTTGTTAAAGAAGTTTTGATTGTCCTCTGCGTTTTTTACAACTTCTTTAACATCTTTAACTCCCGATGTTACCGCCGAAAGCTTTTCAAAAACCCTATTGGTAGATTTTGATATAACATATGCCAAAGTGGTCTTTCCCGTTCCCGGCGGACCGTATAATATTAAAGATCCTATTCTATCTGTTTTTATTAACCTAATTAAAGGGCTGTTTGGATAAATGATATGCTCTTGACCATAAAAATCTTCTACGTTTTCAGGTCTAACCCTTTCAGCCAAGGGCGCAGAATTTTTCATTTTTTGTTCTAAATCATATTCAAATAAGTCCATATTTCCCCCTAGTTTATTTATATTATCACAAAAACAGTTCTATTAACATAGAAAAGGAATTTAAATTTTTATCAAATCAAAATATTTTTCTATATAAAACAAAAAGCCCCATTAAATGAGGCTAATCTTTAACTTCTTCCAACTCTTCGTAAAATGATTCAACTCTTTGAAACTCTTTATATACTGAGGCAAATCTTATATAGGCAACTTTATCTATGTTTTTTAGTTTTTCCATAATCAATTCGCCAATTTCAGAAGATGGAATTTCTTTTTTATTCAAATGATTTAATTCTAGCTCTATCTCCTTAGTTGCGTTTTCTAACACCTCTAAAGGAACTTTTCTCTTGTAGCAAGATTTAATCATTCCATTTAAAATTTTATTTCTATCAAAAGATTCTCGCTCTTGATTCTTTTTTATTATGATTAGTGAGTTGATTTCATATTTTTCATATGTTGTAAATCTTCTCTTACAATCATTGCACTCCCTCCTTCTTCTAATGGAGGTTTCGCTATCAACCTGTCTCGAATCTACAACTCTAGTGTTTGTAGAGTTGCAAAAAGGACATCTCATTACTTAAAATCCTCTTTTCTTTAAGAATGAAGGTATTTCTATATCATCAAGATCATTTGATTCTTTAGATTCACTATCTTCTTCTTTTTCTTCATTAATACTATTAGTAAAACTATCTTTGTTAAAACCAGTAGCAATTACAGTTATCTTTATATCGTCTTTTAGTGTTTCGTCAATTCCTGCACCAAATATGATATTTGCATCTGGATCAACCGCTTCTCTTATTAATTCAGAAGCTTCGTTAACTTCGAATATTCCCAAATCTGAACCAGTAACGTTTATAAGAACTGCCTTTGCTCCATCAATTGAAGTTTCAAGAAGTGGACTCTTAACTGCAAGTCTTGCAGCTTCAACTGCTCTATTTTCACCTGTAGCAACTCCAATACCCATGTGAGCAATACCTTGGTCATGCATAATTGCTTTAACATCAGCAAAGTCAAGGTTAATTAGATTAGGAACTGCGATTAAGTCTGAAATACCTTTAATACCATTAAGTAATACTTCATCTGCCATAGCAAATGCTTCTTTCATTGTAGTTCTCTTTTCAGCAATTTGAAGTAATCTATCATTAGGTATAGTTACAAGTGTATCAACTTTGTCCTTTAAAGCTTCAATACCTTGTTCTGCTTGAAGTTGTCTTTTTCTTCCTTCAAAAGCGAATGGTTTTGTAACTACTCCTACAGTAAGTATTCCTAGTTCCTTTGCTATTTCAGCAACAACTGGAGCGGCACCTGTACCAGTACCTCCACCCATACCTGCAGTAATAAATACCATGTCAGCGCCTTGAAGCATTTCAACAATTTCGTTTCTACTTTCTTCTGCAGCCTTTTGTCCAATAGATGGATTAGCTCCTGCTCCAAGTCCCTTTGTTAGTTTTTCGCCAATTTGTAATTTGTTTTCAATGTCACTTGCAAGTAGAATTTGTTTGTCAGTGTTCATTGCAATAAGTTCAACACCTGTTAAACCTGTTTCTAACATTCTCATTAAAGCGTTGTTACCGCCTCCACCAACACCTACTACTTTTATATTCGCCATTGAATTGTCGTTTGCGATTTCCATTTCAAAACTCATTATGTTCATCCTCCCAAAAATATTGTTTCATCTCTTAAGTATTATTATATATTTAGGAATTTCAAAAGTCAAAATTAGAACCTGTATTTCTACGGGTTTTGAGCCTTTTGGATTTTCTTTGTATTTTAAGTACATTATTTAATTCAAAATCTTTTAATCGCTGTTTTACTGCTGTTTGGATTTGTCTTAAAAGTTTAGTTTAATGTTTTTTCTTTAGAAATCAAAAAATAAGCGAAATTAATATAATTTTTTAATTCCACTTATCTAAATTAATATTCTATTTTATACTTTAGATTTGTTTCGTAGATACAATTTTCTAACACTAGCTAATCAGCTATAACTACAGGTTTCTTTACATTAGACACTTTTATTTCTTTTACATCTATACCTTTAGTATCATTCTCTGAAATAATTTTCGAAATAATTTCAAATTTCTTTTTTATTTGCTTTTTATTTCCAAAATACGCATTAATACCATCAATTTCCATGAACATATTCTTTTTATCCGTTAAATTTAACCTGGTGAATTTTATATTGTACTTGTTGGCATTATCAAATATCTCTTTTATTGTAGCATCGTTAAATATACTAGTGTTTACAATAAGATCTGTATTCACTCCAACAATTTCTGGTAGATTTTCTGTGTCATCTTTCTTATTGCTTATATTTCCCAAGGTGTCTATAAATACAATCTCTTTATTCTTAGCTACAATATATGCAATATTTGTCTTCTCTAAAATTTCAACTTTCAACTTATTGGGAAACTCTTTTTTTATATCAACTTCTATTATCTTATCATCATCTGATAGTTTTTTCTCTGCGTCCTTTATATTTGCCAAGAAGTAATTTTTCCCATATATTTTCGACTCATTTTTAAAGTCTTCAATTGTATAAGTCTTATTTCCATCCATTTCAATATTTGTTAAATTAAAATATGGATGTCTTAGCAAAAAATACGCCATAATAGATATTATTGAAATTATGATTATAATTGTCCAAATTAAGGCAAAATTACTTTTTCTTTTTTTATTTTCCATTACTTCCTACTTTTACTATTTCCTGAACTATTTCATATCCCGCATTTGGAGTTGCAAATTCTTTTGCCCTTTCTCCCATTTCTTTTAATTTATTGTCATCATTTAAAAGTTCAAGTATTTTTGATTTTAAACTGCTAGACTCTAAGTCCTTTTCCTCAATCATAAGTGAAGCTCCTTTATTTTTAAATTCCATCGCATTATACACTTGATGATTTTCTGTTGTATATGCTTTTGGAACCAAAATAGAAGGCATGCCCAAGTAGGATAGTTCTGCCAAAGTAATCGCTCCAGAGCTTGTTATAACAAGGTCTGAGATTGCATAGGCCTCTTGAATATTATCTAAATATGGATAAACTTTTACATTAGGCAATACTTTCATATCTTTAACAAAACCGTCGTAGTTATTTTTACCTGTTACAAAGAAAAGATTAAAATCATCTTGGTTCAAGTTTTCATTAATAATCTCTTTGAAAACCTGATTTAATTTTCCTGATCCATTGGACCCACCAAACACCAAAATATTTTTGTTTTCATTTTTAAATCCCATATGAAAGTTTGCTTCATCTCTTATTTCATCGATGTTTAAAAATTTATTTCTAATTGGATTTCCAGTAATTATTCCATTTTCCTGATTTTTAAAATATTTTAAACTCTCTTTAAATGTTACAAAGTACTTATTTGCATATCTTGATAATATTTTATTCGTAACTCCTGGGTATGAGTTTTGTTCGTGAAAAAAAACTTTTTTTCTTAATTTATGTGCCGCATATAAAACTGGGCCAGTAACAAAACCACCGGTTCCAATTACAAAATCTGGATTAAACTCTTTTATTATCTTTTTAGACTCGCTAATTCCCTTTAGTGTATCTCCTCCAGTCTTAAAAATCTTTTTTATGGACTTTCTTGAAAGTGGAGATGCTGTAATGCCTCTAAATTCATATCCTTGATTTGGAACAAGAACAGACTCTAAACTATTTTTCCTTCCAATATATAAAACTTCTGTGTCAGGATAGAGTTTTTTAAACTCTTCTATTATGGCTATGGCAGGATATATATGTCCTCCTGTTCCTCCACCACTTACTACTATTTTCATATTACCTCCTGTCCGCCTGTTTTGAAATTCCTAAAACTATTCCCATCATAAATAAAAATACCATTAAGGATGTTCCGCCATAGGAAATAAATGGAAGAGTCAATCCTGTCGGAGGAATAATTCCAAGAGCAACAGATATGTTTATGAACGCCTGTAAACCTATTAATAACATGATTGAAATAACTAAAAGCTTTGCAAAGCTATCCTTTAGTTTAAAGGCCATTTTCATACCGCAATAGATAAGATAAAGGTATAGTAAAATGACCATTATACTTCCTATAAATCCTAATTCCTCTGCTATAATCGCAAATATAAAGTCATTATGCGCCTCTGATAAATAGCTAAATTTATGTCTTGATTTGCCAAGCCCTACGCCAAAAATTCCTCCATAGGAAACCGCAAATAGTGATTGGGCAAGTTGCCAACCCTTGTTTGAAAAGTCTTTTAGTGGATTTAACCAAGCTTCTATTCTTGACGATCGGCTATAAGAACTTTTGGAAAAAACTATTCCTAATACTCCAGCAGCTCCTAATATTCCAAGACCTAAGCCTGATTGAAATAGATTTACTCCCCCAACTATAAATGTACATATTATTACAGCACCCATAACCATAGTTGTTGATAGGTCTGGCTGTAAATATACTAATCCACAGGATATCATCAAAAAGAAAAACATTGGCAAAAATCCATATATCACATTATTAAGTTTCTTTTTATATCTATCAATGTATTTGCAAACTGCTAAAATTGTTCCTAGTTTCAAAAAGTCTGAAGGCATTATTGTTATCGGCCCAATATCTAGCCATCTTTTTGCATTATATGTTTCTAAATCGCCAAAAATCAAAACAAGAACCGATAGAATTATAGATATTATATAGATTACATATCCATATTTTTTTAAAATTCTGTAGTCTATATTTGAAGTTATAAACATAATAATGATTCCAACAAAGGAAAATACTAAATTCTTATTTATGAAAAAATATGGATTTATTCCCTTTCTAACCGCATATGGCCAGCTAGAACTAAACACCATTATATTTCCTACAATAAGTAAAAGCATAGTGGCTATTAAAATGTTAAAATCTATATTTTTCCTTCTTTTTGGCTTCTTCACCATCTAATCACCTAAGTTATTTACTAAGTCTTTAAACTCATTTCCTCTGTCTATATAGTTCTTATACATCCCCCATGATGCACACGCAGGAGAAAGTAGCACAACATCTCCCTTTTCCATTACTTCGTAAGAGAGTTCTACCGCTTCTTTCATATTCTTAACTATAATTATATCCCTTACACCTTTGGCTTCTTCCTTCATTTGAGTAGCAGTTTCTCCCATAAGTATAAGTTTTTTTATTCTATATCCATATTGTTCAAACATCTCTTTGAAAGACACCTTCTTGTCATATCCACCTGCAATTAAAATAATTGGATTTTCAAAAGAAGATAGTGCCTTTATTGTTGAATCCACATTTGTTCCCTTAGAGTCATTGTAAAACTTAACTCCATTTAATTCTCTAACAAATTCTATTCTATGTTCAACGGCGTTAAAACTATAGCATGCCCTTTCAATATCTTCGTCAGATATATTTAAAGCATTTGTTATAGCCACTGCCACAAGGACATTTTGTACGTTATGAATCCCTGGAATTCGAAGCTTTCTAGTATCAATCATCTTTTTTTCACCATGAAAAATATATGATTTATCATAATGAAATAATGCATTTTTATCTTCCAATGATATGGAAATAATTTCTGATTTTATCTCATTCTTTAATTTAATTAATCTTTCATCATCAATATTTAAAACCAATTTATCATCTGGTTTTTGATTTTTAAATATATTTTGTTTTGCTTTAAAGTATGCATCAAAACTACCATGCCAGTCAGAATGGTCTGGCGAAATATTTGTAAAAGCCGCAACTTTAGTCCTAAATGTATTTGTGGCGTCCAGTTGGAAACTTGAGCTCTCTATTATAAAATAGTCTACTTCAGGGTTTGAATAAATCTCCCATAGCATTCCAACTCCAATATTCCCTATGGCCATGGACGACTTTCCGCTTTCGTTTAATATGTGGTTAACAAGCATTGTAGTTGTTGTTTTTCCATTAGTTCCTGTAATTGAGATTAAATTTTTATCTCCAAAAAGTCTATATGCCATTTCTAAATCAGAAACAGTTTCTATTCCCCTTTTAGAAATTTTTTGTATCAATTCATTATGAGGTGGTATACCCGGACTTTTTATACATATAATTTCCTTTGAAAGAACGTCTTCTAAATCAAATACTAATTTGTATTTAATATCTTTTAATTCCTTAGGTTCGTCTTCCTTAGAGCCTATATTGCTATCATATGAATAGACATTAAATCCCATTTTGCTAAGTGTCTTTACTGTGGAAATTCCCGTTATACCTAGGCCTATTACTAAATAATCCATCTTATCTCCCTAATCCCAATACTGTAAGTATGGAAAACACTATTGAAAGTACTGTAAATGCCGCAACAATTTTAGGCTCCTTATATCCCTTTAACTCATAATGATGATGAATTGGCGACATTAGAAAGACCCTCTTTTTATTTCTAGTCTTGTAACTAATTACTTGAATTATTACAGACATTGTCTCAATAACATAAACACCGCCAAGTATTACTAGGTAAAGTGGAGCATTTAATATTAAAGCCATCATAACTAAAGCTCCCCCTATGGCCATGGATCCAGTGTCTCCCATAAATACTGATGCGGGGTTTGAATTATATACTAAAAATCCTAATAGAGAACCTGCAAATATTGTTGCAAACACTGCCATTGATGAACCTTTTAACGCCGTTATTGTTGCAAGGGCTATAAATACCGGTATTGAAACAGATGTTGCAAGACCATCGAGACCATCAGTAATATTTGTAGCGTTAACAGTTCCAATCATTATAAATGTAAGTATTGGATATGCTAAAATTCCTAAGTTTAATTCTATATCTGTAAAAGGAATGTTAATCATCGAAATATGTTTAGCCGATACCTTTGAAGCCAAGTAAATTAGTCCAAAACTCATAATTATTTGAAAAATTATCTTTTGTAACTCTGTAAGTCCTAGTGACCTTTTCATTACTAGCTTAAAAAAGTCATCTACAAATCCTACAAGGCCAAATCCAAGCATACTTATTATTATAAGTATGTTCTCGTGGGTATATCCTCTAAAGATTGCCAAGGTTATTAAAGTTGAAAAAATAAATATTATTCCACCCATTGTTGGAGTGCCCTGTTTTAGCAGGTGGGCCTTTGGTCCGTCATCCCTTATACTCTGTCCTATTTTTGCTCTTACTAAAATTTTAATAATATACTTACCAATGACGATTGATATGAGCATGCTAACCAAAAGCATCGTAAGTAGTTTAAATATATCCATTTAATTATTCTCCTTTACTCATCTTATTATTATATCCTAAAGAGTAGTTATTGTTAACTAATTAGTAAGCTCTGTCAAGCCTTCTAAATCTAGTATCACTATGTCTCCCTTCGGAAGAAGTTTTACTAAACCTAAGTTTTCAAAATAACTTAACTTCCGAATCACAGTCTCCCTAGCTACTCCAGAAAAACTTCCAAGCTCCATTCTATTCATATTGTGCTTAATTAATATTTCGCCGGATTCTTCTTTTATTCCATATCTATTTGAAAGATCTATTAAACTCTTTGCAACTTTCATATCTGCATTCATTACTGAAAGCCTGTCAATTAACTCTTCGCCTTTTCTTATCCTAAGATAGGACTGAATTAGTAAGGACTTTAAAAACAATTCATCGTGCATTAATATATTTAAAAAATCCTTCTTAGAGATTTTTAAAACCTGACACTTAGTAAGTGCAATTCCATTATAAAGATATGATTCTGACGTTATTAAATTAAGTCCACCAACAAAGTCTTCATCTTTATATACATATAGAATCTGTTCTCTTCCGTCAGAAAGGTCCATGGAGATTTTCATTGAACCACTTTTTATAATATACATATAAAGTGCCTTGTCTCCTGGATGAAACACATACTCTCCCTTATCCACGTTAACAATCTCTACGGATTTCGAAAGTTTGTCCTTATTTTCTTTTGACAATTCTTTAAAAAGCTTTGTTTCCTCAATTATATTCTTCATTTTTCCTCCAATATAATTATATATTAAAGACTACGAATAATAAAATAAGGCAGAGCATATGCCCCACCTTAAGAGTTAAGAATATCACTCCATCAATTATTTTGATTTTCTTCCCCATCATTTTGATTTTCATCTATATCTTCATTATCTTCTTCATGGTTATGATTATTCTTGTCATCTGTTTTTATAGGTTCATAAATCAATTCCAAAGTATCTTTTTGTCTCAAAAACTCTCCAGCAGGTGGATTAGTCTTTATAATTCTCGATTTTTGAGAGTTACCTGTATGAATTATCTTAAGATTTGTATCCGCTAATATTGATAGGGCTTCATTTTTATATTTTCCGACTAAATCAGGGACCTTAACTGTAGACTCTCCCGAATCATCAGCCACAAGTGTTACAACCTTTGTATGATTTATTTTTGTTCCAGGATCAACAGATTGACTCTTTATTATAATACCATCATTGTCCGAAGTATTGACTATTTCAATTTTTATTCCCATGGAGTTTGCCTTATTAACTGCGTTTCTCAAGGTTTCTCCAGTAAAGTCAGGAACTTCAACATCAGTAATATCAGATTCTTTATTTACTCTATTTAAGTTCTTAAGCTTTGCAATTTCATCATTAATCTTCTTTGTTATCTCTCCTGCCACTGCGTTTCCAGAGTTCATTCCCGTTGGCTCATCTACTACAACAAGAACAGAATACTTTGGATTTTCCATTGGAAAGGCGGCGTAAAAAGATGCTATGGTCTTTTCAGATGTATATACGCCATCTTCAAGTTTTATTGTTGTTCCAGACTTTCCTCCCACTGTATATTGAGATGATTTAACTGCATTTGCCCCGCCGTTTTCAACATTATTTACCATAAGTTGTTTCATGCGGTCGCTGGTAGTTTTAGAAATAACCTGTCTTTTAACAAGTTCTTTTTCATCCTCAATCTTTTTATCTCCAACTTTGTCCAAAATTCTAGGAGTAATTACATATCCACCATTTACTATTGCATTAGCTGCAGTTATTACCTGTATTGGAGTTGCTGAAATTCCATGACCATAGGACATTGTACAAAGTTGTGCTATGTTCATGCTTGAAGCAGAATCAGGTATAAGACCCTTTTGCTCACCAACTAAATCTATTCCTGTCAATTCGCCAAACCCAAAGGCCTTTAAATATTGATGCATCTTAGCATATCCAATCTGCTCTGCCATTTGTGCAAATGAAGGGTTACATGAGTTTGCCAGAGCTTCCTCCATGGTTTGCTTTCCATGTGGGTCATACCAGCTTACACACTTTATAGTAACTCCCTTTGCAATATTATAGTATCCTTTACATACATAGGTACTACTTTCATCAAAGACTCCCTCTTCAAGTCCAATTGCAGAGGTTATCAATTTATATACAGAGCCTGGCTCATAAATATCGCTGATACTCTTGTTTCTCCAAATATCATAATATTTTTTAAGCCTCTCTTTTTCAGTTAAACTTTCAAGCTCTTTTTCTTCTTCTTTATTTCTTGGTTTTCTCGGATCATTCGAATTAAATCTAGGGTAGTTTTCCATGGCGACAACTTTATTCGTCATTGGATCTGTAACTATTACCGACATGGATTTAGGCTTATATTTTTCATTGGCCTCTTTTAAAATATTACTAACCAGTGCAGATATACTCTGGTCTATGTTTAATGTAATATCCTCTCCACTATCAGATTTTAGTTCCTTGTTCTCTTCAAAAGAAATAATACTTCCATTTCTAGATCCGGAAAAAATATTTAGACCATATTTTCCTTTTAGATATTTATTATAATAGCTTTCTACTCCATAAAGCCCTTCGCCATCGCTGTTAGTGAAACCTAAAACATAGGAAAGTGCAGAACCTTCTGGATAGTATCTTCTATTTTCTACAGTTAAACTTAAAGAATTCTCTTCAAGATTTTTAATTTTTTCAACTTGTTCAGATGTTAGATTTTCTTTTACTCTTACAATGTCTTTGCTATTTAAAACTTCATCAATTTCGCTATTGTTCATTCCAAGTATTGTGGAAAATCCTTGAATTAACTTATTTATAGAACCTTCTTTCAAGTCCTTTGGAAAAAAATAAAGACAATTAACCTTTACATTCTTCGCAATTATATTTCCAGAAGAATCTAATATCTTACCTCTTTCTGCAGGTATCTTAACGACTTTCATCCTCTGCCTAGCCGCGCTAGTCTTGTATCTTGAATTATAAAGATAGAGCATTCTTCCCGCAAAAATAAAAACCATAATAATACTAAGTAAGAATATAGCTATTGTCCTATTTTTAAATTTTTTATCAAAATTAAATTTTCTATTTTTCATTGTTATTAACAGCCAAGGAAGTTTTATCTTTATTATCTACCTTCTTGTCCTTTGAGATATAAAAGTATTGCTCTTCATTAGGATAAACCATCCCCAGTTTGTACTTGGCTATTTCTTCAATCCTTTCAGCAGATGAGTATTTGTCTATTTCCATGCTATAATAATCTCTCGTAGCTTCCAAATCCTCTATCTCTGATTTGATATTTGAAATCTTTCCAGTTAGAACTGTGGAAGTTACATATGTGGATAGCAAGCAAATAGAAAGAACTATATTAAGCGCTCCAAGAAAAACCAATGATTTTGTTTTAGACTTTTCTCTAGCCCTAGTCCTACTCTTGACTTTAATATATCTTTGTTCTTTTTTCAATACCCTTAGTCTTACATCTTTTCTTGGACTATATTCTTCAGGGTAAATATAATCATAATTTCGTGCTTCCATTATATCTTCTCCACAACTCTAAGCTTAGAACTTTTAGATCTCGAATTTGTCTCAATTTCACTTTCCGTTGGTACTATAGGCTTTCTAGTGATTATCTTAACTTCCCTTTTATTATTGCATACACAAACCGGAATTTCCGGAGGGCAAATGCAATCGGTGTTTAAATCTTTAAAAATATCCTTAACTATTCTGTCTTCTAAAGAATGGAAAGTAATTACACATAGCCTTCCACCTGGATTAAGCCTTTTAACGATTTTTGGAAGTACATATTCTAAAACTCCAAGTTCATCGTTTACTTCTATACGAAGGGCTTGAAAAACTCTTTTTGCATAATGTCCCTTTGTGTTTCTTCTAACTTCAGCAGGGACAGCTCTGTCAATTATTTCAACTAGATCAAATGTAGTTTCAATCTTCTTTTCTTTTCTAGCGTCCACAATAAACTCTGCAATTCTCTTGGACCATTTCTCTTCCCCATATTTAAAAAATATATTCGCTAAATCCTCTTGAGAGTAGTTATTTACTATGAACTGTGCAGTAAGGTCTTGGTTCTTATCCATTCTCATATCCAAAGGTGCATCTTCCATATAGCTAAAACCTCTGGAAGCTTCATCAATTTGATAAGAAGAAACCCCTATATCCATAAGAACTCCATCAACCTTGTCTATTTTAAGTTCATCTAGAATTTCTTCAAAATATTTAAAATTGGACTTAATAAAAATAATCTTATCTATGTGATCCTTTAATTTTTTCTTAGCCGCCTCTATGGCATCTAAGTCTTGGTCAATGCAAATCAGCCTTCCCCTGTCCAGTTTTTTTACAATTTCAAGAGAGTGATTGCCACCACCCAAGGTACAATCCACATAGATTTTGTCCTTATCTATTTTTAAATTTTCAATTGTCTCATTTAATAAAACTGGTATATGTTTAAATTCCATTTAAAACCCCTAAAAATCTATATCTAAATCAGCCATGCTCTCCGTTAGCATGTCGTAATTGAAATCATCGTCGTCATTGTAAGATTGCCATCTATCCTTGTCCCAAATTTCAACCCTGGAAGATACGCCAATAATTATCGCTTCCTTTTCTAAAGAAGCATACTGTCTCAAGTTTCCAGGTAAAAGCACTCTTCCCATCTTATCAAGTGAAACGTCAATCGCTCCTGCATAAAATAGTCTTGCTATACCCCTTGCATCTTTTCTCGAAAGTCTAAGCGCCTTTATCTTCTTATCCATTTCAATCCATTCATCTTCAGGGAAAACAAATAGACAGCCATCCATCCCCTTAGTGATATAAAAAGTGTTTCCAAGTTCTTCACGAAACTTTGAAGGCATAGTTATACGTCCCTTTGTATCTAGATTGTGTTGATATTCACCTATGAACATATTCCTTCCTCCTAAAAATTAAACACTTTTACCCACTTTCTGCCACTTAATATTATAATACCCTATATTGCTGATAATCTCAATAGTTTTTAAAGAAATATCTCAATAAATTTGATGAAATAATTAGTTTTAAAGTAGATAAAACCAAAGTTTATTAAAAAAATATTAAAAAGTGGGAAATTGTGTTTGATTTTAATGGAAATTTATAAAATGGAAATAAAAAAGAGACTGGTTTTAATTCCAATCTCTTAAACTTAAATTTATTATTTTGATTTAAAAAAACTTGCCAGGGATGATATTAAAGTTGTAATAAGCCCTCCCACAGGAAAAATTATCCAGCTGTATTGCCAATTGTTGGTTTTAAAACTGTAGTAAAAGTAGATTATAACAATACTTAACCAAAGTATTCCTATTATGGGACCTACAACTTTATTTCTACTTTTAGACTCAACAGTGAAATCACCTATCTGTTGAAGCTGTTCATAAGTTTCTTTTATAATAGAAGTTTTTACAATTAAATTAACACCAAGGGAAACTATAAAAAGTAGTAGCGCCACTGCAGAAAATAAATTGAATGGATCAGGATCATCCTTTATTCCTACAACTAAAACCGGTATTGCACTAACGATACAAAGAGTAATACCTATAACCATGCGCTTAACAAACTCCGGTTGATATCTACTTTCCATTTCCTTTGCCATATTTGCCACACCATATTCCGTTTCAAAGTATTCCCTTTCTAAAAATTCATACTTTTCTAAGCTCAGTCCAGAAATTATAAATAATGCAATGGCAATAGCTGCAACTATTATTAAACTTATAACTCCAATTGTAATAGCCATGTTTTCGGACATTGAAAATTTCTTACCTTCCACTGCGCCCAATAAAAATATTAAAATCGAAGGTGAAATTATAAGGAGAGATACCCCTAAACTTATTTTCTTAGAAGCCTCCTGTCTTAAATCAATAAACTCATTCGCATCTTCCATAGTCACTCTTATGTTGTCATTTTCATAATCGACATCACCAGTGTACTCAACCTCTTCCATTTCATCCTTAATTAAATAATCAACAGAAACAGAAAAAATCTTACTCATCTCGATGATCCTATTTAATTCAGGAGTCGCCCCCGAACTTTCCCATTTCGAAACAGACTGCCTCGAAACATTTAACATCTCCGCCAGTTCCTCTTGAGACCAGCCATTTTTCTTTCTAAGATAAATTATCTTGTCTGCTAATATCATACTTACCTCCTTTTGATTAAAGTGTATGAAAAACCTTAGTTACAATCTATAAACTTAGGTTGGTAATTTGTCAACTCTCTGTTTACAAAACACTTTTCCACGGTTGCAATATTGAAATTTAAACGTTTTAAAAATTAAATTATTTATCGTTATCATTAAAATAATATCCAAATAATTATTTTTTTGCAAAGAAAAAGAGCCTGCACGGCTCTTCTGTGGTTTATTTATTTTACGTCAAAAATCAAACTAACAAATATAAGTTATAGGCACAGGCATAGACACCTGCATGCATAAATTTATCTCGATCAATATAACCTTTTTCTAATTCCCATAAATTTGTTTTATAATCTGCTTCAATTATATCTTCATTTTCAGCTAAACAGAGTTCTACTTGCTCATCAGTTTTATTTCCCCTATTTTTAGAAAAGTCTCTTATTACTGCTTCTCTAAATTCTTCATATGTAGGCATATCGATGTCTTTCATTTTAATCCTCCTTAGTTTCTTTATTTATTCAAAATTAATTATTAAATTATCGTTATTTATTTTTGGTATAACCCATGAACAATATTTATCCCACTTTAAAGTATTTTCCCTTGAATTAAATACCTTTTCAAACTCTTCTGATTTTTCAGCGGGGATTTTCCATCCAAACAATTCATCAATTATCATATCATTGAATGGGATATCATTACATTCTCCAAAATCTAAGAAAAAAACAAACCCATTTCTTTCCGCTTCTTTCTGAACAAGTTTGAAGAATCCTATAAATTTTTTATCTTCCTTTGTTCTCAGACCTAACATTGTTAACCTCCTATAGATAAATAAAGAATCATCATCTTATCTTCTTTTATAATCTTATTTAAATATTTATATCAACATATACAGATTATAGCTGCAGGCATAAACTCCTGCGTGCATAAATTTATTGCGTTCAATATCTCCTCTTTTAAATTCCCATTTATTTAGACCATATCAATCTTCAATTACATCTTCATTTTTAGCTAAAAATTCTCTTACTTCTTCGTCTGTTCTATTACCTCTGTTTTCAGAGAAATCTTTAATAACTGCTTCTCTAAACTCTTCATATGTAGGCATGTTATTGTCTTTCATTTTAGTCCTCCTTAGTTTTTTATTTCTTTAAATTTTCTATTGAGTTTGCTTTTTAAATATTATATAAATATTTCAAATTGCACTCTTTTTTCTTCCATAATTCTATCTTTTGCTCTCGTGTAGGCTCAACTGTTTCCGGTATGGATTCCTTATCTATACAAAACCTTTTTATCAAATAGGCCTTTACTGTCATATTCTTATTTATAAGATATACATTAATCTCTTCTGGAAAATCTTTAAATTCACATTCTATAGCTGATTCTAAAAATCCTATTCCTATATCAGATATATCCACTATATTGTCATCATCGTCTTCTTTGCTATTATAATCATAGTAATGTCTTCCTAAATTTGGTAATACGTCTGAATAGTAATATTCTGTTTCATTTCCAACATTAAAATCTAAAATGAAAATTGTTCCTGGGTCTGTTGGGTAATGGTCATTTAACATCCATGAATTTACTAGAATCTTTTTAATCATTTTCTCTACCCTTTTATTAAATTTCTGTAGTACGTTTTTTCTTCCAAAGTTCTATAATTTGTTCATCTGTAGGCTCTATCATTTCTGGTACGGGCTCTTTATCTATACAAAATCTTTTTATCAAATAGTCCTTTACTGTCATGTTTTCATTTACAAGGTATACGTTTAATTCTTCTGGAAAATCTTTAAATTCATGTACAATAGCCGAGTCTAAAAAACCAACCCCTAAAGTGGATATGTCTACTAATTTTCCATCTTCAGTAGTGTTTGTATGATAATCGTAATAATGCTTTCCTAGTTTTGGTAAAGAGCCAAAATATCCATAAAAGGTATCCCTGTTTGTGTTAAAATCTAGAATAAAAACATCACCTGGGTCAATTGGATCATCATCACTAAGCATCCAAGAACTTACTAGAATTTTTTAATCATTTTGTCTACTCCTTTATTAAATTTCTGTAGTACGTTTTTTCTTCCATAGTTCATCTAACTGCTCACCTGTGCGTTCAGTAACTTTTGGTATGGGTTCTTTGTCTATGCAAAATCTTTTTATCAAGTAATCCTTTACCGTCATTTTTTCATTAACTAGATATACGTTAATCTCCTCTGGAAAATCTTTAAATTCACATTCAATAGCTGAGTCTAAAAATCCTATTCCTATATCAGATATGTCCACTATATTATCATCATCGTCTTCTTTAGTATGGTAATCGTAATAATGTTTACCTAAATTTGGTAATACGCCATAATAGTAATATTCTGTTTCATCGCCAATATTAAAATCTAGAATAAATATTGTTCCTGGGTCTGTTGGGTCATGGTCATTCAACATCCATGAATTCACTAGAATCTTTTTAATCATAGTCTCACTCTTTTCTTTTTTTATTTGGGAATAACTTACTTCTACTGGGATAACGAAAAATAATTATAGAAATTTAAATCGTTTTCAAAATACTGAATCATATGGAACGTTGAAGTCTTATTAGAACATATTAATCACTCCTTGTTTTTAAGCGATATTACATCATAATCTTCTTTTTTGTTTTTGTCAACACTCTATTTAATTTGCAGAATAAAAAAAGCACCTAATATATTAGTGCTTAGTCTTTTTTTTCTAATTGGTGTAACATAACTTTTATAAGTTTCTCATTAAAATAAAAAAGCCTCAAATAGCCTAATCAGCTACCTGAGGTTTGGTGCGGGAAAGAGGACTTGAACCCCCACGTCAATGACACTAGATCCTAAGTCTAGCGCGTCTGCCAATTCCGCCATTCCCGCATATATGGGGTGGGTGATGGGATTCGAACCCACGACCTTCAGAGCCACAATCTGACGCCCTAACCAGCTAGGCCACACCCACCAGATGAGTACCTAGTTATAATACCATGTTTGAAACTAAGTGTCAAGCATTTTCGGTATTATTTATATCGTGCTATAAAATCCATCAACATCACAACTATTAGTATACACTAATGAAAAAAATTTGCAAGCTTTTTTGAAACATTTTTTACATAAATTTAAAGGATCTAGAAATTCTAGACCCTTTATCTTAGTTTTCGTTATCTTCATTTTGTGGAGGTTGTTCTTGTTGTTGAGGTTGTTCTTGTTGTTGAGGTTGTGGAGGTTGTGGAGGTTGTGTTGGTTTTGTTCCTCCTCGGTTGTTATTGTTGTTGTTATTGTTGTTATTTCTATTATTGTCAGAATCTTCTTTATCGTCTTCATCTTCCTTTTCAGGTTCTACCGTCTTAAAGATATTCCAGTCTCTAGGGTAAATTCCACTTGTACCTGGATCGTAAGGTATTGGCCTTACTAGTTTTAGTCCTGTACTTGTGAATTGATGCACTTTACAATAACTTGTTGGTTGTGTGCCTTCAACAAATATTTCGTCTTTAACAACTCCTCTATGGTCAGCGTAGCATGCCTTGGTTGGTTTTCCATCTCCAATTGTGCACACTGTCATATGAACAATTCCATCTGGTTCAACGAACTTAGAAGATTCTTTTCCTTCTAATACTTTTTTATTTACTGCTCTCCAAAGTCTTACAGCCTGTCCTCCATTTTGTGAAAGCTTTAGTTGTTGATTGTCAAATCCAATCCATGAACCAATTGTATAATGTGTTGAAAATCCTACAAACCAAACATCTTGGTTTTCTTGTGTTGTACCTGTCTTACCTGCCAGGTCATTGTTAGGATCATATGCCACATTACCATATGGTACTGTAAGAACATCTTTCATTATATCTGTAATTACATATGCTAATTGAGGACTTATTACTTGTCTTCTTTCGCTTGGATCTTCTAATATTACATTGCCCTTTGAGTCTTCTATCTTTGTAAATGATAGCGGTTCAATATATTGACCATGGTTTGCAATTGCAGCATATGCACCTGTTAAGTCTAGGTTTGTAACACCGTAAGTCATAGCTCCCAGTGCCATTGCTGATGCATTCTCGTCATTTATTTGAGGATTTTCGCTGGCTGATACATAGTCATCTTTAGTTGGGTCATTTTTGTTTATAAGTCCAAACTTTTCCCAGTATTCCTTTGATTTGTCTATTCCTACATCTTCAACGGTTTTAACCGCCGTAACGTTTATAGAGTCCCTTAGAGCTTCTCTAAGTGAAACAAGTCCCTTGTAGTATCCATATACGTTCTTAGGCCATAGTTCTCCCTTGTAGTAAGTAGGTGTATCATCTATTGGTGTTGCGGCTGTATAGCCATTGTCTAGGGCTGGAATGTATACTGATACTGGCTTAATTGATGAACCAGGTTGTCTTGGTACATCTGTTGCTCTATTTAGTATCATTCTACCCTTTTGATTTCTACCACCAACAACTGCTTTAATTTGTCCTGTTTTGTGGTCAATTACAACTATTGACCCTTGAGGTTGTGGTATTCCTTCTTTATCAATGCTAAAGTAATCGCTATTGAAGATTAGGTTTCCACTATCGTCTATTGTGTATAAGTCTTGGTTTTTATCTAGTAATTTTTTAGATAAAAGTATTCCATTTTCTGTTTGTTTAACTTCATCTTTTTCTACTACAGCTTTACCTGATGCAGATACCATATGGGTTACTAAGTTATTTTCATCATTAACTGTAAAGTAGTCCTTTGGATCAAGGAAGTTTCCATACACACCCATCTTTGTGGATTTAATCAGCACACTACCATCGGAGTTTGCTTCATATTCTTGTGGTGTGAGTGCAATTGTGTCTTCCCCGTTAAATAGATTTTCTTGTCTAAAGAAAACTATTTTACCATTTAAATTTGTAATATTACCTTGTCCATCTGCTGACCAGTTTAAAAATGCAGGTCTTCTCTTGCTTCCAGAGTTTTGCAAAACAACGGATGAAAAGTTTGAAAATATCTCTTCAATTTGGTTTTGCATTTCCATATCTATTGCAGAATAAACTCTAAGACCACCATTGTAGTATTTCGCAATGGCTTCGTCTTTAGTGTAGTTTAGTTCTGTTTGTAATTTTTCTATAACTTGTTTTGTAATTAAGTCTGAGTAATAGGAAGATATAACTTGTTTTGTAGAGTTTCTTCCTGGATTTAACGCCGCCGCTATGTCTTCTTTTGTTGCTTCGTCATATTCCTCTTGACTTATATAGCCTTGATCAAGCATGTTTTTTAATGCATGTCTTTGTCTATCCATTGCAGAGTCGTTGTACACAACTTTGTATACAGTTCCATTAAGTTCGATGTCTCCCTTTACAATGTCACCTTCAACAACCTTTTCAGGTAAAATTGTTCTGTATAGTGCATAGTTTGAAGGACTCTTAACTATTGATGCAATTGCTGCACATTCTGCAAGTGTTAAATCCTTTACATCTTTTGAAAAATATGTTTTACTTGCCGCTTGAACTCCATATGCATTTTGTCCAAGGAATACTGTGTTCATATATTTTTCGAGTATACCTTCTCTGCCCAAAGATTCTGTTAACTGAATTGCAAGATAAGCTTCTTTTATCTTTCTTTCAATTCTCTGTTCAGAGTTTAAATAAATATTTCTAGATAATTGTTGTGCTAGAGTTGAAGCACCTCTTAGGTTTGATGATTTTAAATTATCATAAACAGAGCTTATTATACCCTTTGGGTCAACTCCATTATGTTCATAAAATCTTTCGTCTTCAATTGCTATAAATGCATTAATCAAGTTTTTAGGAATTTGATCGTATGTAATCAACTCTCTAAACTCACTGGTTTGAATTGTCTCTATCTTATTTCCCGATGAATCTAAAATTTCTGAAGTTTGGGAAAGAAGTTCGTCTATTTGGCTAGGCTCTACATGAGGTGTGTTTTCAAGTACACCTACTATGGAAACCCCTAAGGCCCCACACATTAGAGTAAATACGACTAAAAATAATATAACAATTAATTTAATGGTTTTTACAAAGCCAGACTGTATAGTATCTTTCATAGTAACCTCCATCTTTTTATCTACTCTATTATAACATAGTAGTAAATATTTTTAAATTTATCATGATTTCTCAATTTTACTTCAAACTGATATAATTACTAGTATAGTTAATTTTTTGGAGATGAGTTTATGTACAAATCGGTTTTAAAAGCGGAAAGCTGTGAAATCACAATAAAAAAGTCTATTTTTATAGCAAATCTTTCGCCGGTTTCTAATGAAGAAGAGGCTGAAAGTTTTATAAGTAAAATAAAAGATGCGCATCCCCAAGCAAAACACAATTGCTACGCATACATAATCGGCGAGGATAGACTTACACAAAAGTACTCAGATGATGGCGAGCCACAAGGAACTGCGGGCATTCCAATACTGGATATTTTGAGAAAAAAAGAACTTACCGATGTGGTTGTAGTTGTAACAAGATATTTCGGTGGAATTCTTCTTGGCGCTTCTGGACTTGTTAGGGCCTACTCAGAAAGCTGCAACGAAGTAACTCAAATCGCAAAGGATATTATAAAAAAAGAATTCCTAGATATTGCCATAAAAATTGATTATAATAATTTAGGTAAATTTTTAAATTACTGTGAAGATAAAAAACTTTTAATCCACACAAAAGACTTTTTAGAGATGGTAAATGTACATGTGTATGTACCTAAAGAGAATTACGATTCCTTTAGTAGCGATGTTATGAATATTACATCTGGGAAAGCTTTAATGGAAGTTTTAGATGAGATATTGATTGATACCATCGGTGATAAGTTATATATATATAGGAGGTAGTATGGATTATCTTAAGCTTGAAAAAGATTTATGTGAATGGATAGAAAACTATGTATCGTCCACTGGGTGCAAAGGTGTGGTATATGGTTTAAGTGGCGGTTTGGATTCCTCAGTGGTGGGAGTACTTTCAAATAAAATTTTTAAAGAAAATGCTTTAGGGCTTATTATGCCCATAGAAAAAAAGGGTTCAGACTTTGACGATGCAATGAAGCTAAAGGAAAAATTTAATCTAAATGTAGAAGTATTAGATTTAACCAGTGCATACAATGAATTAAAAAGTATATGTATCCCAAGTACAAACACCTTAGCATATTCAAATATAAAGCCAAGACTAAGGATGACGACTTTGTACTATCATGCACAGGTAAATAATTTTTTAGTTATTGGTACCTCAAATCTATCTGAATACACAATTGGATATAGCACAAAGTATGGCGATTATGGAGTGGACTTCTCTCCTATTGCAGACATAACTAAAACTGAAATTTTTGAGTTTGCAAAATATTTAGATATTCCAAACTCAATTATTGAAAAGAAACCTTCTGCAGGACTTTGGGAAGGACAAAGCGATGAAGATGAACTTGGTTTTTCTTACGAAGAACTAGATAAGTATATTCTTGAAGGCGTAGGCGAAAAAGAAACTGTTGATAAAATTAAAAGACTAATAAAAATAAACAGTCATAAGAAGCACATGCCAGAAATTTTTAAATTAAATAGAGGTGATTATTAAATGTCAGGACATAATAAATGGAGTAAAATTAAAAACAAAAAAGGTAGCGAAGACAAAAGAAGGGGTAAAATCTTTACCAAGCTTACAAGAGAGATAATTGTTGCTGCCAAAGAAGGTGGAGCAGACCCTGATTACAATTCAAGTTTAAAGACTGCCATTGAAAAGGCAAAGGCTGAAAACATGCCTAATGACAATATTGAAAGGGCAATAAAAAAAGCTTCTGGATCAAATGAACAAGATAACTACGAAGAAATTATATATGAAGGATATGGCCCAAGTGGAGTAGCTGTAATCGTGTCATGCTTAACGGACAATAGAAATCGTACAGCTCCTGAAGTGCGTCATGCCTTTGATAAGTTTGGTGGAAACCTTGGAACTACAGGATCAGTAATGTTCACCTTCCAAAAGGTTGGACTTCTACAAATTTCAAAAGATAATGTTGATGAAGAAGAGCTTATGATGACTTCAATTGACTCTGGAGCTAGCGACTTTAGAGAAGACGACGATGTCTTTGAAGTATTAACGGAAGTAGAAAACTTTTCGAAAGTTAGAGATACCCTATCTGATGCAGGATATAGTTTCGAGTTTTGTGATTTAACATATCTTCCAAATACTGAAGTTTCTTTAACTGAAGAAGGAGATATTAAAAATTTAGTAAAATTAATTGACACTCTTGAAGACAACGACGATGTGCAAGATGTATATCACAACTGGAATGTGCCTGAAGATTTAGAGGTGTAGTATGGAGTTTAATATAAATCCTGTAGCCTTTAGCATATTTGGAATAGACATTATGTGGTATGCCATACTTATAACTACGGGAATTATTCTAGGACTTTACTTTGTAAGTAAACTTGCAGTTACTAAAGGCTTAGACAAGGAAATGCCATCTGACCTACTACTATGGGTACTTATTCCAGCAATATTAGGTGCAAGACTCTACTATGTAATCTTTAGTTGGGACTATTATAGCAAAAATCCTTCTGAGATAATTATGATTAGAAACGGTGGCCTCGCCATTTACGGAGGACTGCTTACAGCTTTTCTAATCACATATATCTATTCAAAGAAAAAAAATATCCCTTTCTTAACAATATTAGATATCTTTGCTCCAGGAATTGCTCTTGGACAAGCCATTGGACGTTGGGGAAACTTTATAAATAAGGAAGCTTATGGTAGAGCCACAGACCTTCCTTGGGCAATCATTATAGATGGACAAAAAGTTCATCCAACATTTTTATATGAATCATTAGGTGACTTTATAATTTTTATACTTCTCTACAATCTTTGCAAAAAAAACCGTAATGAAAATGGTACAATAATTTCACTGTACTTTATACTCTATGGAATTTTAAGATTTTTTGTAGAGGGACTTCGTACCGACAGCTTATATTTATTAGGCATGAGAGTTTCTCAATTAGTAAGCCTTGCGCTTGTTGCCATTGGAGTCATAATTTGTATTAAGAATAAAAAAATGAACAGCAAATAGAAAAAGGACTTTGTATTTCTACAAAGTCCCTTATTTTATTCTGTTTTAATTAGTTTTGTGCCTGTTCCATTAACAAAGTAACCCTTCCAAAGGTCCGCGTTACTTCCCACGGGCCAGTCTATTTTTATGAGTCTCTTATTATAGTCTTTTGGAAGATCTAATTTCATAATTGGTTCATTAGATGTAATATTATAGAATATTAAATTTTCTTCTGTTAGGACCACATAGAAATTCTTTTCCGGTGAATAGGATATATCAATAAGACCCGGGAACTGCTTCTTTAGGTCATCCCATTTCTTATCCAAACTTTGTTCCTTTATTATATTGTTATCCATAGGCAAGTTTAAATCTATATCTTTATAAGTGGATTCACCATTACCACCTGTAACTAAACTGGTTTTAAATTGCCATGAGCCATTCTTTCTAACTAAACCAAGATTAAAGTAGTCGGTCATAATCCTAATTGAATTTTGGAGTTTCGACTTTTCTTTTTCCTTATTGATTATCTCCTTAATAAGTTTCACACCTTCATCACCTGCAATGTCTTCAATATCTAAAGGTGGATCTTCATTAAATGAGTTTATATGTCTAATCCTATAATCAATTTGGTTTTCGTTTACAGGGTTTCTTAAAATTATACTGTATAAGTTACTGGACATGTAGGTCAATTCAAAAGGCGTTGATGATTTATAGATTTCATATAGATAAACCCCTTCATCTTTTGAACCAATTTCCGCGAGGTCAAGCCTTCCAGAATACTTTCCATTCTCCCAGTCTTCAGTATAATTCACTGTATTAAAAGTGTTTTTTCTAACCAGAAATATATCATCCATTTCATAGGCATACTTTGATTTTAAATTACCTTCAGAGTTATTATAATAAAGGTAATAGGTTTTGTATGATGTATCAAAGTGGCCATCAATTTCCCTTTGTAGCTTTAATGATACTGTAGCTCCAACAATCCCATTATACGCTTCCCTTGTAGGAATTTGTCCATTTTCATATTTTTTTACAATGTCCTTTGAAACTTTGTCTGATGTCTTTGTTAAAAAATATGTGAATTGATTAGATTCTAAAAATATTCTATCATCATCAAGTTTTACAATCTCTTGATAAAAACCTTCTGTGTCAGAAACTATAACAACCTGCAACAACTCGTCATCTGTTATGCTCTTAGGGTCAATATTAGTTTGGTTTTTAAAGTATGAGTCCCTACTAACAAGTTTTGATTCATACTGTGGATTTATGGAAAATCTATTTCCAAATTCAAATATTTCATTGGATATATATAGATTTGTTATTTCTATATAGGATATGTCAGCGTTGTTTATCTTTTTCGACTCTTCGACTTCCCAAGTCCCCTCTAGCATCAGGTCATTTACTTCCGGTGCAACTATTGCAGAGTTTGCGTCATACTCTTCTAGTTTTACACACGATGTAAGAGTTAGTAAGAAGATAATTAAAATATAAATTCTCTTTGTCTTTATCATTCTTCTACCCCCTTAGGAATTGCAATCTTAATGGTTGTACCTTCTCCAAGCTTTGATGAAATCATCATTTCGCCTTTGTGAAGTTTTACAATCTCTTCACATATGGACAGGCCAAGACCTGTGTGGGAGTTACTGTTCTTGCCCTTGTAGAACTTTCCCGTTATAAGAGATATCTCTTCGTGGTCAATCCCAACACCTGTGTCGATTACTTCAAAGAAAATATTTTTTTCATCCTCAGATATATTTAGTATTACAACTCCACCAGATTCAGTAAATTTTAAGGCATTATCCAATAAATTTATTAAAACCTGTCTTATTCTGTTTGGGTCTATCATGCCCATTATATGATTTGGATCAAAGTTTATAATTAAATCAATACCCAGGGACTTTGCTCTCGGTGTGAGTTGCCTTTTTATTTCAAGACAAAGTTCTGTAAAGTCTGTCATTTCCTTTTCTAATTTAATTCTATTTGAGGTAAATCTTGAAAAATCCAATAACTTTTCAACCATTCGGGCAAGTCTACTACTTTCGTTTTCAATTATTCCAAGTCCCTCTGTTACAAGTTCTGTGTCCGTAGGGTCCACAAGCAATGTCATGGCCCAACCACTTATTGATGTTAGTGGCGTTCGAAGTTCATGTGATACGGAAGAAATAAAATCATTTTTTAATTTTTCTTTCTCTTTAATATTGTCGGTCATATAGTTTAGAGTATTTGCCAGTGCATCAATCTCTTTGAACTTTGAGCCTTCAACAACCGTATTAAACTGTCCCTCCGCAAGTTTTTCTGCAGATTTTGTAAGCTTATAAATTGGCCTAGTCAAGTTATTTGCAACTAGTAGAGAAAGCCCAGCTGTGGATATTAACACCAAAAGACCAAAAGCAAGGAAAATAAAAACACGATTATTTATCTTTGCATTAACCGGCTCCAGAGAAGTTATAAATCTTATTACACCAATTTGCCCTTCCTTCGTTTTAATCGGCACCGAAACTCCCATGACTGTGTCATTTGAGTATGGCATCTTTCCAATGTACTGCCCCATACCGCCTTCAACTGCCTTGTCGATGTCAATGTAACTCTTTAGTGACTTCCCAACCATATTAGTTCCAAGGCTGTCATATATAACAGTCTTCGAATTATTTAGTATTTGAACTTGTGGATTTAAAGATCTAAAATATCTATCCGCATCATCAATTATTAAATTTTCAATATTACCTTCGATTAAGTTAGACTTGTACTTATCCAGTGTATATAGTATCTCATTTTTTAAATTATCATTAATTACAGAGTAGTAGTAATATCTCACAAAATAAATCGAAAAGATTTCAAAAACTATTACCGTAATTAAAATAATAAGAACGAATGAAGAAACTATTCTCCTTTTAATCGTAGCTTTCAAAACTAATCCTTCTTCCAACGATATCCTGTGCCCCAAACAGTTTCAAGGTATTCGGGCTTCCCAGGATTATCTTCTATTTTTGATCTAAGCCTTCTAATATTTACATCAACAATTTTTGTTTCACCTAGATAGTCCGATCCCCAGTTCTTGTCCAGAAGTTCTGATCTTGAAAAGGCACGTCCAGGATTTTCTATGAATAGTGTAATTATAGATAACTCTGTAGGAGTTAAATCCACAAACACTCCATTCTTCTTCAATGTCTTTGCATTTAAGTCAAGTTCAAAAGGTCCTCTTGTTATAATTGAAGTGTTGGAGTCTTTTAACCTTCTAATTAATGACTTTATTCTTAAAATTAGCTCCTTGGGATTAAATGGCTTTGCCAAGTAGTCATCCGCTCCCTTTTCAAGGCCAAATATTTTATCATCCTCTTGTGTCTTTGCAGTGAGCATAATGATACCAGTGTTTGGAATACTCTTTCGTAAAATACTACATACTTCATAGCCGTCAATACCTGGAAGCATAATGTCTAAAATAACTACCGTTGGATTTTCCCTTTCAGCTATTTCTACACCTTTTTCTCCAGTTTCCGCCTCTAAGACTTCAAAGCCTTCTCTTTCTAGGTTGATTCTTGTAAATTTTCTAATATTTTCTTCATCTTCAACCAGCAAAATTTTTTCGTTCAATTTTTCCTCCCATCATATTTTTCAATGATATCTATAACTTTTTCTTTAATATCATCATTGAAATCAACATAGGTCTTATACTTGTTTCTCAAATTAATCAATTGAAGTTTAATTTCCTTCTTTGGATAAAGTTTTTCCAAAACAATTCCGTAAAAGACAATTTGTATAAAATAATTTGCTATCAAACTTTCGTTATTTAGACTGGAAAATTTGTAGTCAGTTACTATAATTGTATCATCTTTTTCCACAATATTGTCTATAATACCTCTAAAAATAAAGTTTTTATATCTGTAGACAAAATTTATTTCCCTAAGGCCTTCAAAATATTCTTCATCCAAATCATCTAATATATTTAGTAGAAGCTCTCTTAGTATTCCTTCATTTGAATCAAATAAAAATTCTTCTTTGACCTTTTGAAAAGTTTCTTCAAAATCGCCTTCGTAAATCTGTACAAATCTATGTACCAATTTCCCCAATATATTACTTGAAATATTTAAATCAAAATTTACTGAATTATCATAGACTTTTCCAACTTCATTCTTCATATTATAGTTTTGCATTATCTCGGATATGTTTAGTTTGATGGTCTTTTTATCTTCTATTTCTAAATTTTCTAAATATGGAAAGTTTTTTTCAGGATTTTCGTAATTGTTTTCCCTTTCAATTGGCAAAACATCTTTATATTCCCCTTCATCTAAAAAGTTTTCTTCGAAGTTTTCAACAACTATCTTATCCAAAACAGATTTGTAACCAGAACTTGCTCCCGACATTCCAAGAAGTAACCCTTCCTTGGCTCTAGTCATTGCAACATAATAAATATTGTCATTTTCTTTTTCTTCTGTTGCTTTTTTTAAGTCCTTATTTAAATTAAAGTTGTAGCCAACTCCCAAATAATTTACACCAATGCCATTTTCCTTTGAGAAATTGATAATATTTTTGTCGCTAGCCGTTTTACTTCCAAGGTTTGGTACAATTACTTGATTGAATCCTAAACCCTTTGAGCCATGTATGGTCATTAGTTTTATTACATCAGACTTTTCGTCTTCCACCTGCTGTTGACTCAAGGTAGAATATTTTTCTTCCATGGTATAGAAGAACTCGTCAAAGGTTTCAAGGTTCTCATCGGAAAGCCTTGAAAGTAGAATCATTTTATAGAGATTACCCTGTGCTTGAAAGTCCCTATTTTCAAAGTTATAGATTTCAAAAATCTTAAAACTCCTGTAGATTTCTTCAACAATCCTTCTATTTGATGAAAGATTTAAATTTTTTATTGCAACAATCTTTTCGTGTATTTCATTTACTGCATTTTGAATTTCTTCATTCCCATTTTTATAAAATTCTAAAATTTCTTCATCACTATATGAATAAAGTTTTGAATTTAAAATGTAGTAGTAGGAAATATTATTACCTTCATTTTTTATGAGCTTTAAAATAGAAATTAAAAGATTTATTTCCTCTGTGGTGAAAAATCCAGGCGAGTCAAATGTATAATAATCTAAACCTTGCTCCTTAAATTTATTTTCAAAATCTGAAATCTTACTCCTTGATCTAAATAAAAGTGTAAAGTTCCCTAGGCTTTCTTCTTTCAAGCTTTTAATTATGAACTTAGATATTAAATTTGTCTCCAGGTCCTTAGGCGATTTGTTATCTCCAAAAATTATATTAAATCTTTGTCCCCCATTGTCTTTACTAAAGCTTAATGGATTATATCTTTCTTCCATTAGTTTTGAGTAAATTATATTTACAGGTTCAATTATTCCTCTGTCAGACCTAAAGTTCATATCGAAATTAATTAACTCTCCACCAGAATTTACAATGTCTTCCAATGTTTCGCTAAACACATTTATATTAGCTCCTCTAAAGCCATAGATGGACTGTTTTGGGTCCCCTACAATAAATAGATTTCCTCTGTCTAAAACATTGTTAACAGAACATATTTCATAGAAGAGTTTTCTCTGTAGATCGTTTGAGTCTTGGTATTCATCGACCATTAAATACCTTATATCACTTTGAATTTTCTCTTTAACCGAAGGAATTTGCATAAGCTCAATACTCATTTGCAAGATATCGTTAAACTCAAACCTGCCAAGTTTTTTCTTTTCCTGCATCATCTTTGTCTTTAAGTCGTCACAAAGTTTTAAGATTTTTATATTCAATTCCATATTTTTATATTCAATATACTGACGCTCTAAATCACCTGTGACCTTTAAGTCGTTGTACTTCGGTGACGAATATCCATAGAGATGAGAAAAATATTTTGATAATGTGTAATCATCATCTTCATTTAAAAGCTTTTCTAAAGTACCTTCTTCAAACAAAAACTTTCTAAATTTATCCGCAAACTTTGAGTTTTCTTCAAATGCCAATATGGATTTACAAATATCTTCGCGAACAGATTTTTTATTTAACTTCTCTGAACTTTTTAAGGCCTCTTTTATAAAGTAAGATGGCCTTTCAGTAGTCTGATCAATGGCATTATAAATATTTTTTATATCTTCCCTAACTTGATCCGAGTCCCGCCTTCCAGTCTTATTTAATATTTCATGAATTATTCCCTTGTATTCATCGGACTTTAACAATTCATTTAATGTGTTATTTAAGAGACTATAACTTTCTCTGTCTTCCATAACTTTAAAACTTGGGTCGATATCTAAAAAGTAAGAGTTCTCCTTTACAATTTTCCCGCAAAAACTATCTATTGTGGAAATATTTGGATCATTTAAATCACCTGCAAGTTGTTGAAGTTTTTCATCCTCTGAGTTTTCAACAAGCTCTCTAACACGTTGTTTCATTTCACTTGCGGCCTTTTTTGTAAAGGTTATGGCAACGACAGAACTTACTTCGCCCCTGTCACCAAAGTCTCCATTTTTTAAAAGATTCACATATCGTCTTGTCAAGACTTCAGTCTTACCAGTACCTGCTCCAGCGTTTATGGCAAGGTTTCTATCAATAGTCTCTATTGCCTTTAATTGTTCATCTCTAAGTTTCATTTAAATCACCTGTATTTACAAAAATTTTTAAATTCGCAAAAGAAACAATTGCTTTTATTCTTTGCTCCTTCAAAAAATTTCTCTTCTCGAATGTTATTTAAGTTTTCAGAAACTATTTCCTTTAACCTTTCCTCCATGGGCTTTAGATAAGAATTATCAAAGGCTCCCTCTACAAAATAATTATAAAAGTCGTGAACACCAGGATTTGCAATCGTAATATATCTGCAGGCTCTTGCACCTTTAACAAGTCCATAAATAGGAAATTGTAAACTCACTGCCTTTTTATTAAAGTCGTCAAAGTTTTTAACTCCTGAAGCTCCTAACTTGTAATCTACAAGATAAATATTTCCATATTCGTCCGTATCAACCCTGTCTATGCTTCCAGTGAACTTAATTTCTTCTCCTTCAACTTCTAAACTCTTTATAAACTTTTCTTCAAAGGAAATTGGTTTTAGATTATTATTTTTTAAATATTCCAAGTCCATTTCAATTGTTTTGTCCACCAAGTCTACATATCTCTTTACCGTATCCATATTGTCTGAATTGATTGTGTAATCTTGAAGCATAAGTTCTTTTTTTAGAATGTCTTCAATTAGCTTCTTGTTTTTTAATGACTCATTTAAATTTATTTTATATTCTTCGTAGAGTATTCTTAAAGTCTCATGTATTGCAGATCCTATTTTTAAGACTTCAGTCTTTGGTTCAAAATAGTCCTCTATCTTTAAAATGTACTTGTAAAAATATTTAATTGGACAGGATATATAGGTTTCCAGTCTTGAAACTGAGAAAATATCGCTCTCTTTTTTATTAAAGATTTCAAACGAAATTCCATCTATAAAATTTTTAGAATGAGTATTTTTCTCAAAACTGCTTAAATACTTTAACTTATCTTCATTAGATATGACCTGTGTTGGATTTGGTCTAATAAAATCTTTTATTCCATAATTTTCTTCAAGTATGTCTTCACCAATAAATTTTATAAATTGAGAAACTAAACTTTCTTCGGTACCTGAATAGCTAAAATAAATCTTTTTTGTACTTTCGTCAATGATATTCATGAAATTAATTAACTCAAAGAAATAATTTTCTCTATTATTTAAAATATCTAGTCCTATGTCTTTATATTCCGCAGTAGAAGTTTCATTAAAATAATAGTTAGTAGCTTTTCTAAGAGGATAGCTATTGTCATCAAATCCAATAAAATATAGATTGTCATAACTCAATAGATTGAACATATTAAATGATGTAAGTTCAATATTATAATTAACCTTTGACTTGTCCCTGGTTTTAAACTTCTTAAGTATTGACTTAAATATGTTTATAAATTTGTTAAACTGTAATGTTTCAATTGTCTTGCCGAACTTTGAATTTAGGATATTTAAGAACTCATAAAATTCATATTCTATTTCATCCTCCAAGATGCTATTAAAACTTAAATATGATTTAAGTAGCTGTAATATAAAATTAATAAAAACAATATTGTTATCTATGTCCAAAATGTTTTTCTTCAAAGTTAAAATCTTTTCTTTTATAACGGGAAATTCTTCTAGGGACATAAACTCCTCAAACATAAAAATTTCATCAACATCAATAAAATTATTTTCTGTGATTATCTTTTCAAACTCAAGGATTTCTTTCTTTTCTTCAAAAACAAGTGGATTGTTGTAATTTTTAAGAAGATACTCTGACAAATTCAAATCAAGGCTTGCTAAATTACATATCCATTTCCCAACTTGGCTGTCAATTAATTTAATATCTTCATTAACTCCAAGCTCTAACCCACTTTTATTAAAGACTTCACATATCTGTTCTATTATTTCAGGATTTCTTAAAATTATGCAACTACTAAGTTTTGGATTATCGATTAAATCCCTTTTTACTTCTATGGCAAGCCTTTCTATTTCTAAAAAGTCATCCTCTGCCCTAATAAGTTTTGTTTCATAATCCCATTTATTTAAATCCAATTCCGAATTGACTACATTAAAATTTAAATCCTCTAACTTTTCATATAGCCTGCTGGTGAAACAATTGGGGCTATTATAAGAATTTAGATAGTAGATATCTATGTCTATATCTTTACTTTGAAGTTTTTTTAAAATCTCTAACTCCAGTGGATTAAACTTACTAAATCCACCTATTATAACCTTGGTTAAACCTTCTTTATTTTCAAAATTCTTTAAAAACCTTTCAGTCTTCTTAAATTTATCTACAAACTCTTGTTCATCAATGTAGTGATTATATTTTTTCAAAAGTTCATAAATGGCTACATATGGTTTTCTGTCTGAAAGCTTTTCAAAAAATACATCTTTATCAAGATTTGATTCATATATTATATTGTTAAACCGATTTGCAATTGAAACAAAACTTTCGGAGTTAAAAAATATATTGTCTTCAATAACCCCTTCTGCTATAGCGTCTTCCAATGCCTTTTCAAGTAAAATACTTGAATAATATTCCTTGTATTCATCTTCTTTATCTATATAATTCATGTTGACCAAGTCATCAAAGGTAAATATTTTTAAGCCTAAAATAACCTCAAACTCCTTTGCCAAGTCCTCCATAAGTTTATTTATTAAACTTTGGCTGGGAAGTAGCACAATGAAATCTTGTCTTTTTTCTTTTAATAGATCAATAACTTTATTTTTTAAGTCTTCATATACTCTAGTTTTGTTTCTATAGTTTAAAATATTATGCATCTTTTTTATCCATGTTTATAAAAGCATTTCTACATGCTCCGATAATTCCAGCATCATTTAAAAACTTCCCTGTCATTATCTTCATGTCTCCTGGCCTATTGCAAATTTTTATATACTCTTCGATTGTGTTTTCAAGCCAATATTTAGATGTTTCACTAAATCCTCCACCAATTATAACTGCCTGCGGATCAAAGATATTTTTTATAGTTGAAAGGTATATGGCCAAGTCTCTAGAAACTTTTTTTAATGCCTCTTTTGCATTTTCGTCTTTTTCAAGTATTGAAATTATTTCTGGACCTTGAAGTTCTTTTCCTGTTAAATCTTTATAGTTTGCACTTAGAGATGAACCTGCAATATATTTTTCAGCACAGCCCTTTTGGCCACACCCACAATCCCTTCCATCTGGATACATTATTATATGACCAAGCTCTGCTCCTTGAAAGGTTGAGCCTTCTAGGAACCCTGTTCTACTATCATAAACAGCTCCACCAAGGCCTGTTCCCATGGTTAGCATAACGAAGTTGTCGAACTCTTTAGCACTTCCTATCCACTTTTCAGCAAGGGCTGCCATATTTGCATCATTTGCTACAAAAACCGGAATATCTATTACCCTTTCCAAGCTCTCTTTTAAATGAAATCCCCAAAAGCCCTTTATATTTGGTGAAACTAAAATCTTTCCTTGATTTGTGTCAACAAAGCCTGCAACGGAAATGCTAATGGCAATTGGATTTTCATTTTTAAACTCTTTTATTCCATCGATTAAGGTGTCTAAAATATCTTCTCTATTTAATTCAGTGGATTTTTTTGTTGTCTTTAAAAGTTCTCCCTCATCATTCATAAGTCCAAAACTTATTTTTGTACCGCCAATGTCAATGCCTAAAACTTTTTTCATATTAACCCCTACCTATCATTTCTCTTAAAATTGAGTTTACTGGAATATATTCTTCATCTTCTATATCGACAAAATATTTTAAAAATGCTTTCAACTCCTTAATCATCTTAAGGTTCTGTTTGCTATATTCATACTTTTCAAACAATTCAAAGGCATATTTTTTCAAAACTGCCAGTTCATATATTAGTGAAGAGTCCAGTGTTATGTCTGCCAAGTCTTGGTATGGAAACACATATATTTCCTCTCCTGCTCTAACTTTGTGCCAAGTGGAAAGAGTTTTATCAGCGGAGTTTCCTCTAAAATTATAGTCCCTAACCATTCTTCTAATTAACCTAACCATCGATGACGAAATTCTATTGTGATTGTCCAAGTTTAAAGGTGTTAGAGCCGAAATATAAATTTTATATTTATTTTTTTCTGGGACCATCTCTGTAAGTTCTGGATTTAAACCATGAAGTCCCTCAATAATAATTATGCTATTTGAATCAAGTCTTGTTTCAGTTTTTTCAAATTGTCTCTTCCCCGTTACAAAGTCAAAGTGTGGAAGCCTTACGGACTTACCTTCAATTAGAGACATTAAGTCTTTATTGAACAGTTCTAAGTCAATAGCTTTAATAGATTCGTAATCTGGCTCCCCATTTTTATCAAGGGGAGTGTCCTTTCTTTCAACAAAGTAGTCATCGGTTGAAATCAAAATAGTCTTCTTTCCCCTTATACCAAGTTGCACTTTCAATCTATATGCTAAAGTTGTTTTTCCTGAAGATGACGGACCTGCAATTTGAACAAGATTTACATCTTGGTCGTACACTATATTGTCCGCAACATTTGATATTTGATTTTCAAAGTAGGCTTCTGCCATGTCGATAATATATTTGCTTTGTCCAGCCAATATATAGTCATTTAGTTGTCCAACATCTCTAATGTTTAAAAGCTTTGTCCATCTATTTGATGCTAAAAAAACTTTTGAAAGTAACTTTTGCTCTTTAAAATCTTTTAACTCTCCATTTGTTGAAGCGGTCGATGTGGTTATAACAATTCCTGGATAGTATGCTTTAATGTCAAAGTCTAGAAGGCAACCTGTTGAAGGCGCAAGGTAGCCAAAGAACTTAAACACATTTCCATCAACAATATTGTAGTCAATAGTTTCAAAATCTAAATTTTTAAATAGATTGGACTTTTTATCATAACCCGCCTCTTCAAAAATCTTCATAACCTCGTTTTTACTTCCAGACTTTCTAAGTATTGGATAGTCTGCCTTTATAATCTCTTCCATTTTTTTAGAAATAGTTTCAATTTCAGAGTGAAAGAAAGGCTCCCTGTCGTCCCATTCGCAGTAAAGATGGTCTCCTATTGTATGTTCCACCCTTATTTTTTTATCCGCATATATCTTCTTACAAGCAAGTATAAATACTAATGTTAAAGTTCTTTCAAGAATATCTTCACTTTCCTCCGCATAACCATCAAAAAACTGAATTTTGTCACCTTCATTAATTTTTTCAAATAGATTGAAATACATATCATTTACAATGGCACTTACAATCTTTTTCTCAGGATATAGCTTCTTTGCAAGTTCTAGCCCCGTAATGTTCTTTTCAACATCAAACTCTTTTTTATTTATATAAACTTTCATAGTCCTCCCCAAATAAATCAATGACTACCTTTGAAAAATCTTTCGGTAATTTAGATATAAATGATTTTCCATTTAAATAACTTAATTCTCCATCAAAGCCATTCAAAATAATTTTATATGCATGAAGTAGCTGTCTATTCACGCCATATTTTTCTCTAAACTCTCTATTTAATCCATTATCTCCATACTTTCCATCACCTATAATTGGATGCTTTATGGAGTTTAAATGGCTTCTGATTTGATGAGTTCGTCCAGTTATGAGATTTACTTCCACAAGAGAAAAACCTTTTTCATACTTCAAATTTTTAAATTCTGAAATAGATTCCTTCCCCGTCTTTGATACAACTGTTCGGTTATTTTCTCTATTAAGATTTGCAACAACTTTCTTATCTTTCAAATTCCCCTTGGCAATTGTTAAATAATATTTTTCCACATGACCATTTGCCACTGCCTTATTCATATTATTTAAAGAATTTTTATTTTTACAGCCAATTATAATTCCAGAAGTGTTTCTATCCAACCTATTTGAAATAGCAGGTATAAATGACTTTTCAATTCTTGGAACATATTCTTCCTTTGAAATAAGATAACTTATCATTTCGTCAACTAAGTTATTTCCATAATCCGCCTTTGACGCCGCATGGCTAAGTTTGCCCGCTGTCTTATTCAATAAAATTATATTTTTATCTTCGTATATAATATCCAAATTGTTTTCTAAAATTAAATTCTTTTTATCTTCTTCATACTCTGACAGTACTTCTTCGTAAATATAAAATTGAATCTTATCCCCTTCAAAAATAACATCGTCGGGCTTTGTCCTCTTTTTATTTAATTTTATTTTCTTTTGCCTAATGTACTTTTGTATAAGCGACTTAGGCGCCTTTGGTAAATATTTATTTAAAAAACGATCCATTCTTTGATTAGAGTCGTTTTTACCCACTGTAATTTCTCTCATATCCTATCCTTTGTGTTATAATATTACTATCTAAATTATACATTGAACTAAGAGTTAATTAAAGGAGAGCCATGAGAAGATTTATTAATTTCATTAAAGATACAATTTATGATTTAAACCATTTTGTTTTTACGCTTTTGATTATTGTTGCAGTTGCATTTATACTGCAAAATAGAATAAGATTTATGTTTTCAAGGGACTACAGCAAGATTGGTGGAAACGAAGTGAAAGCTGCAGAAAACGTAGAAAGAGAAGCTCTTTACAGCGAAGATAATATGCCAGACATAGATATATCCGTATTACTTCCTGAAGGCAGTTCCCCAGAAGATGTGGCAAGGATTTTACATGAGTCAAATGTAGTTGAAGATGTTGAAGGTTTTCTAAACATCATTAACACCTATAGCCTACAAGATAAAATTAAGTATGGTGACTATGAAATAAAAAAAGGTTCAACCATGGAAGAAGTCGTGAACCAAATTACAAATAATGCACTTGATGAAGCTAAGAAAAATTAAAAAAAGTATCAGCCTACTCTTTGTTGAAATAGGTTGATACTTTTTTTCTTTCAATATTTATATTCCAAGGTATGCTGCTTTAACATCTGGATCTGCTTTTAAATCGCTAGCTCTTCCCTCTTTCACAATTTTACCCGTCTCTAATACATATGCTCTGTCCGCTATGTCCAGTGCAAGGTTTGCGTTTTGCTCCACCAATAAAATTGTTCTGCCTTCTTCTTTCAATATCCTAATTGTATCGAATATTTTATCTACAAATAATGGTGAAAGTCCCATGGAAGGTTCGTCTAATAAAAGCACCTTTGGGTTTGTTAAAAGTGCCCTTCCCATGGCAAGCATCTGTTGCTCTCCTCCAGATAACGTTCCTGCCTTTTGACTCTTTCTCTCTTCTAAAACAGGAAATAATTTATAAATCTTATCCATTTCTGTCTTTACTTGTTCAGGGCTCCACTCAGAAACAATAGAACCTAACATTAAATTATCTTCTACAGATAGACCATTAAATACCCTTCTTCCTTCAGGAACCTGCGCAAGGCCATCTCTAACTCTCTTAAATGACTTTTCTTTTTTTATAGATTTCCCATCGAAAAAGATATCTCCCTCTTTCGCATCTAATAATCCAGATATGGTTTGAAGTGTAGTTGTCTTACCAGCTCCATTTGCACCAATAAGAGAAACAACTTCACCTTTTTCAATTTTTAAATTAATTCCTTTTAGAGCTTGGATATTACCATAAAAAACATTTAAATTTTCTACTTTTAATATACTCATATAAACCTCTCTAACTTCCTAAGTAAGCTTTCACAACTTCTTCATTTTGAATAACTTCTTTAGGATTACCTTCAGCTAAAATTTCTCCATAGTTTAATACAATCAGTCTTTCAGATATTCCAAGCACCAAGTTCATATCATGTTCTATTAACAAAATGGACACGCCTGTCTTTTCTCTAATAACCTTTATTGAATCCATTAAATCTTTAGTTTCTGATTCGTTCATTCCCGCCGCTGGCTCGTCAAGTAAAAGAAGTTTAGGCCTTGTAGCCATTGCCCTGGCAATTTCTAACTTTCGTTGTGCCCCGTATGGAAGTGAACCGGCAAATGCTCTAAAATATTTTTCTAAATTAAATAATTCCAAAATCTCTTTTGCTTTTTCTGTTGCCTCGTTTTCTTCCTTCCAAAATTTCGGAAGTCTTAACATTCCTGTTAAAACTCCATACTCCATATATTGGTTCATGGCGAGCTTCACATTATCAAGAACAGTCAAGTTGTCAAATAGTCTAATGTTTTGAAATGTTCTTGCTACGCCAAGCTTAGAAAGATTATCTGGAGATATTCCATTTGTCTTTTGACCTTCAAGAAGAATTTCTCCACTGGTTGGAGTATAGACTCCTGAAAGCATATTAAACAAAGTGGTTTTTCCAGCGCCATTTGGACCAATTAAACCTAAAAGTTCTCCCTTTTTTAGTTTAAAACTAACATTTTCTACGGCTTTAAGTCCACCAAAGGAGATGGATAGGTTTTTTACTTCTAATATATTTTTATTTTCTACTTCTTTATTATTCACCTTCCACATCTCCTTTCTTATATTTATCTATTTTGAGAAATCTTCTTATAGAAAATTCTTTTCGTCCCAATAGACCTTGAGGTCTAAAGATCATAACTACAATTAATGTAAGAGCGTAAAATACCATTCTCCATTCAGCAAGTGGTCTTAATACTTCAGGAAGTATTGTTAAACCAATGGATGAGAAAATTGCTCCAGTCATGGAACCCATTCCACCTAATACCACCATAACAAGATAGTCAAAGGACTTGTTATAATTAAATATATTTGCTGCAAGCACTCCAAAACTTTGTGCATATAACGCACCTGCAACACCTGCAAAAATTGCAGATAGTGTAAAGGTTAAAGTCTTATGCTTAGTTATGTTAATACCACAGCTTTCAGCGGCAAGTTCATTATCTCTAATGGAAAGAACCGCTCTTCCTTGACGACTTGAAGCGTAAGTAAAAATCATGGCCAATAAAAATGCAGCTACAAAATAATATTTTCCAAAGCTGTCTGTGGTAGGTATTCCCGCCATACCTTGAGCTCCTCCAGTGAATCCTAAGTTTTCAATTAAAACTCTGATTATTTCTCCAAAGGCCAAAGTTACAATTGCAAGATAATCTCCTGTAAGTCTTAAAACCGGCAATCCTATTAAAACTCCAAATACTGCAGCCACAAGTCCTGCTATTATAAGACTTAGCATAAAACCTGGGAACCCACCTATAACTCCAGACTTTAAAAATATTCCCGCAGCATAGGCACCAATTGCCATAAACCCTGCATGTCCCAAATTAATTTGACCTAAAACTCCTACGGTAAGGTTAAGGCTAGTGGTCATTATAATGTTTATGCATATAAGGATTAAAATGTTTTGCCAATATCTATTAACTACTCCAGCGTTTATTAGTAATTGGACAACTAAATAAAATGCAAACACTGTAACAGCTGTTATTAAATAAGTTTTTCTTCTATTTTTTGACATACTATACCTTTTCTTTCTCTAGTTTTCCTAATAAACCATTTGGTTGAACTAGTAATACAACAATCAAAATAACAAATACAATGGCATCAGCATAGGCACTTGATAGATACGCTCTAGTTAACACCTCTACTATGCCAAGTATAATTCCTCCTATTACAGCTCCTGAAATACTTCCTATACCTCCAAGAACCGCTGCTGTAAATGCTTTTATCCCAAGCATTGAACCCATGAAAGGATGTATTTGAGGGTAGGATGCAATATATAAAACCGATGCAACTCCCGCAAGGGCAGACCCAATGGCAAAGGTCATTGTCATTACACCATTCACATTTATGCCCACAAGTTCTGCCGCCCCATAATCTTCACTAACTGCAAGCATTGACTTACCATACTTAGTCTTATTTACAAATAGGTTTAATAGGTAAGTAAGTATTAGTGTTGATGCAATTGTCAAAATTGTTGCAAATGACAAGTGCATTCCTGCAAAATTAATTGACTTTTGAGGAAAAAGTGCAGGAATCGGCTTTGCACTTGATGTAAATATTTTTACAAATAAATTTTGAAGAAGTAAAGAAACACCTATCGTCGTAATTAAAAGTGAAATTCTAGAAGAATTTCTAAGTGGCCTATAGGCAATTCTTTCTATTATAATTCCTAATAATGTGCAAACCAATATTGCCGGTACAATTGCTACCCATAGAGGTAATCCCGCTTTAAAAGCAGACATCTGTATTGCTAAAAATACAGTGTAACCTCCCACCATGATTATGTCTCCATGGGCAAAGTTAATTAATTTTGCAATACCATAGACCATGGTATATCCTAAGGCTATCAAGGCATATATACTACCTAGCTGTAGCCCATTAAATAATTGAGTTATAAAATCCATTAAAATCTCCTTATCATTTATCTAAGCCCTATTTTCATAGAGCTTAGATATTATTTTTATTCTACACCAGCGTCACTGTCAAATTTGTAATTTCCATCTACTATCTTTATCATCTTTGCTGTTTTTACTGGGTTGTTGTTCTCGTCATATATGAATGATCCAGTTACTCCATCAAAAGGAAGTTTCTTCAATGATTCTATTACCTTAACCCACTCTGTTGTGTTAGCATCTTCTACAGCTTGTTTATATAAATAAACTGTGTCATAACCTTCGGCAGCAAAGGTTGATGGATTTTCACCATATTTTTCTTTATAGTCTTTTATAAATTTTTGTACCCTCTCATCTGGATCTTCTAGTGTAAACTGATTTGCAAAGTATGAACCTTCTATTGCTTTGAAGTTAGATTTGTCAAGTACAGATAAAACTGTATCCCATCCATCTGCACCAACTAATGTTGCATCAATTCCTGCATCTCTTACTTGAGGAACTATTAGAGCAACTTTTTCATAATAGTCAGGTATAAATAACACGTCTGGATTTTTACCTTTTATATTTGTTAATTGCGCTTTAAAGTCATTGTCATTATCTCCATAGGATTCATCCGCTACTAAATCCATGCCAAGTTCTTTAGATTTATCTTTAAAAACATCTGCTACTCCCATAGAAAAGTCTGAAGATTGATTACGTAATATCGCAACTTTTTTAGCATCAAGTTTTGTTTTAGAAAAGTTCGCTAAAACTTCTCCTTGAAACGGATCTGTAAAGCATGTTCTAAATACATTTGGTTTTCCCTCAGTTATATTAGCCTGTGTTCCTGTTGGTGTTATATATACTATTCCATCTTTTACAGAAGAATCTGCTATGGCTAATGATGGCTTAGAAGGTACTCCACCGAATATTGCTTCTACTTTATCTTGCATAAGCTTGTTGTAATTTGTTACAGCGTCTGTTATTTCACCTTTATCATCATATTCATGCCACTCTAGTTTTTTTCCAAGGATTCCTCCATCGGCATTTATTTGATCGATAGCTAACTTTATACCGTTATTGGTTGTTATACCATAAATTGATAGAGCGCCAGTAAGTGGAGCTGAGTTACCTAGTTTAATAGTTTCTCCTGATTCTTGTTTAGATGACGAACCGTCTGTTCCATTTTTTCCTGCTCCTTCACTTGAGCAACCTGATAGCAACAATCCTGCTACTAACATTCCAACTAAAAATTTCTTTTTTACTTTCATAATTCCCTCCAAATCTTTTTGGGTATAAAAAAACCTCCGTCTTTTTAACCCAATATAGGCTAAAGAGACGAAGGATATATACAAATTTATATACTCCGCGGTACCACTCTTCTTCATCTAATGATGCACTTAAATTCATTTAATGAATAGCTCTATAACGGGAGCTCCCGAATTTGTCTACGTTTTCGACAAAATAGCTTAGTGGTGATTTTCATTAGTTTCATCTTGCTAGTTTTCACCAAACACTAGCTCTCTATAAAGACTAGCCCAATTACTCTTCCACATCATCGCATTTATTATTTTGTATTATAGTATCATTTTTTTTCATTGTCAAACATAGTTATGAAAATTAATTTAATAATTTTATTAACCTTTTTATGAGAATATATTTATATTTTTATATAGATATTTTATCCTTCGTCGCTCTTAAATTATGGTTTGTTTACATATGTATCAATAATTGACTTTTGTGAAACTTCTGAAAACACAGAATTATCTTTTAGATTTTTTAAAATTTCTATGTTTTTAGAGTGAAATACCGCATATTTTTTATCCGTAAATACAACTTCAAAAATAGAATTTTTTAACCTTACTGAGTGAAGCTCTATATAATACGCCTCTACATTTTCGTAGTTTTTTATTTCAAGCATGGCCTGTAAGGATTTATCTTTTTCGCAGTAATAATTGTCCCTCTTATTGAAATTGCATTTTTGCTTTCGTCCCTTTGACAAATTTCCCATATCATTATAGTACTTAGCTAATACATTGTAATAATGATAATTGTAAAGACCCTTTTCTAAGGAGTCCACTGGGCAAAAAGGTCTCATGGATAGTTTTTCCACAAGTTTTGCATTTTCATCTAAAAAACTTCTCTTATCCAGTTTCCCATCGTCAAGTTTTTTTATTAAGTTGTCTCTTTCTTTTAAAAAGGTTTCTATATTTTCTTTTTCCGTTGCCATTTCTAATCTTTTAAAAAAGGCATATTTTCATATGCCTTTTTATCTTTCTAGTTTAAAATTATAAGGAAAGTTCAATGCTATTTTCTAACATTGCGCTTGGTAAGTCACTTTTTTCTTTATTAAGTCCTATATAGAACTCAACTTCGAACTCTTCTGAAAGCTTTGTTAGCTCTTCAGATAGTTGTTCTAACTCTTTTACACTTATATCAACTATATCGTAAATACCATCTACATATATTTTTTTAATATCGTAGTCTCTTGAAATAATTCCTGCTAAAAATCCGTAAAATCCATTTACAGAGCTTATATGATAGTTATTTGCATTAATAAGTCTTACTTGATGATCTAGTGAATAGATATGTGAATCATCAGTGTCTACAAATACTATGTTACCGTTTCCTGAAGCCTTTTCTTTATTTGCTTCGTCAATTAACCATTTAGTCTTTCCACTTCCTGAAGGACCAATAACTAATTTAACCATTTAACCACAACCTTTCTTTAAGTTACTGTTGTTATTATTGTACTATTTAAATGGATTTTCATCAAGTGCAGTATAAAAATCTCCTTGACTATATCCATTTTCTAACATTTCTTTTTCAATAGCTTCCTTGATTAACCACCATGAAGTGTTCCAATTACAGAAAACAGTTTCCTCCTTAGGCATTCTTCCCACAAGTCTTTGAATAGCTATGTCAGAGTTTAGATTCCTTAAAAATAAAATAACTTTTCTCTCGTACTCCTCAATGCTGATTAATTCAAATTCATTTTTTTTATACATCTCACTAAGCTTAGTGTTTTTTGGAATGTATAGACTGTGTATCTTCACTTCGTCAACTTTAAGCACGTTTATAAGCTTTGCAGTCTCTATAACATCTAAATCGTCATCCCATGGCAGTCCTAAAATCACATGGGTGCATATTTTAAAACCACTTTGTTTTATTCTTATACATGCATCTACAAATTCAGATATGCCATGGCCCCTGTTTAATATTTTCAAGCTATGGTAGTTTGCAGTTTGTAATCCAAGTTCAAAAACAATTTCAAGTCCAGTTTCTTTTGAAAATTCTCTTAGAAATTCTAAATGCTCTCTATATATGCAGTCTGGTCTTGTTGAAATATAAATCCCAACAATATTATCCATTTGGCAGCTTTTAATAGAATTTTCAAATTCTTCAATTGGCATATAGGTATTTGAAAAGTTTTGGAAGTAGGCTATAAATAATTTCGCCCCATATCTCTTTCCAATATAGTCCATGTTAGATTTAAGTTGACTTTCCACAGACATCTTCTCACATAAATTTTCAAATGATCCGCCGGATTCACCACAGAACATACAGCCTCCACGAGCCACAGTACCATCTCTATTGGGACAGGTCAGGTCCAGTTTAATTGGAAGCTTATAGACCTTCTGCCCGAATTTCTCCCTTAAATAATCACTGTAGGCCCTATACGGAAGATTAGTCATTAAGCTCTTCCTTTACAAACTCCAAAACATTCTTTACATGATCTTTAACCTTTACTTTTCTATACTCTTTAACAAGAACACCCTCTTTATTAAAAATAAAAGTAGATCTTTCCACACCCATGTACTCTTTCCCATACATTTTCTTTTTCTTCCATACATCAAAAGCCTTTATAAGTTCAAGCTCTTCGTCAGTTAGAAGATCTATTTCTAGATTATGATCTTTTATAAATTTGTCATGGGATTTTTGTGAATCCTTTGAAATTCCATATATTTTAGTATTTAATTTTTCAAACTCTTTTTTATTTTCTGAAAATTCTATTGCTTCTGTTGTGCATCCCTTTGTGTTGTCCTTAGGATAAAAGTATATAACTAGATTTTTGCCTTCATTTTCTTTGGCAAAATCTTCGCCCATTAAGTCTTTTAAGTTATTCATACATACCTCCGTATATTTTTTTTAGTTCTACTTCAACACCATTACAGTTGTTATCATATTCTGTAATAATGTCCGCTACTTTTTTTAATTCATTAGAACCGTTTAACATACTTATACCCAATTTTGAGTTTGCTATCATTGACAAGTCGTTGTTGTCATCACCAAAAGAAATTACATTTTCCCATGTCTTTTCCTTGGTTTTAAGATATTTTTCTATTCCCTGCCCCTTTGTAGCAGTCTTGTTCAAAAACTCTGTCATCATATGGCCCTCTCTAAAAGCATAAATAGTATGAGTAGTTATATCTAAATTTAAAGCGTCGATAATGCTACATATCTTTTCTATATTTTCATCGGACTCTAAATACACAATTGACAGTATGGAGTCAAATAAATACTCTGGTGCTTCCCACATATGTGCCACTTCATCAACAGTTTGTACGGAGCCAAAGAAGTCCTCTTTGTTTTTTTCATCGTCTATAATAAGGCTATACTTATTATTTTTATCATACACATGTAGATAGGGTGAAATTTTTACCCTCTTGCTCTCATCATATATTTTTTTAAAAAACTCTTTTTCTATTGGTGAGATGAAAAAGATATTTTTATGAAGATTATCCACTGCTATGGCTCCATTATTCGCAACTATGGTATAGGGAAAGTCTAGGTCTTTTAAAAACTCTTCCGACTTTTCTACGGATCTTCCAGTGGCAATAATTATTTCACAACCAGAAAATTGTAGATTTCTTAAAACATCAACAGTGCTTGGTGGAATATTTTTTTCATCATTCAAAAGCGTTCCATCTAAATCAAAACAAATAGTATTAAAATTTTTTACCATTTCATCTTTAATAAACATTTTAAATCCTTATTAAGAAAAAAAGCCCTGGCAAACCAAGGCTTTACTCTATTCTTCATCCATGTCTTCAAGTTCGCCATCAAAGAATATTCTTGAGAATTCTTCAACAACTTCATTGTATTCTTCTTCTGTTTCTATTCTATCTAGAGTTGCATCTCCACCGATAGTTCCTGTTATAGTATCTGGTGTAAGTCTATACAAAAGCACTTCCCTGTCTTCACAAGTTACAAGGGCAATGTAATTTTGATCTTGGCTCTCTAAATAGAAGTCTCCAATCACTTCACATTCAAGGTCAGTTCCATCTTCTAGGTTTAGTTCAACAATTGTAACCTCTTCATCACATCCACAGCCACAATCGTGATCGTGGTGGTCATGTCCACAGCCGCATTCATCATGATGGTCGTGGTCACAGCCACATCCATTTTCGAAATTCTTTTCTTCGCTCATGTTTCCTCCTAGGATAATTTTTTTATTAAATACTCTAAAAATTCATACGTTCTATTTGTTGATTCAATATCCAATTTTTCTTCAGGAGTATGAACCTTGTAGATGTTTGGCCCTATTGAAATAGGATCAATTTGTGGATATTTGTCTTTAAAGATGGCACATTCAAGGCCAGCGTGGATAACTGAAACTTCTAATTCTTTTCCACAGTGTTCTTTATAAGCACTTACTGCAATGTCACGAAGCTCTGAAGTCTCTTTGAATTCCCAAGCCTTATATCCATTTGACTCTTCAAGCTTTCCAATTGTATCTGAAACTATCTTTTTAAGTTCGTCTATTATTACATCTTTCTTAGATTCAACTGAACTTCTAACAGATATCTTGAAGTGAACAACTTTTTCTAATGTCTCTACTATTGCAAGGTTTAGTGAAGATTCAACAATATTACTATAATCTCCGCTCATGAAGCTTTTTACTCCATGAGGTAATTCTACCAAGGCTTTGATTAGTCTCTTTGTTAAGTCATTAGGAAATACTTTTTCTTCTGAATTTGAAACTTCTTCCAATTCAATTTCAATATTTTCTTCTACTTTTTTAAACTCATTTAAGTCAGCTTCATAAATCTTTTCTTCAATTTTATTTTTTGATAAGAAAGTTACTTCAAGCTCTCTTGGAATTGCATTATGCTTAGTTCCACCATGAATATCAATAATATTTATATCATTATCTTTGCTGATTGTGTTTAATATTTGTCCACCACATTTAATAGCATTTAAAAGGGGATTGTGAATACTCATGCCTGAGTGGCCACCCTTTAGGTTATGAACCAAAAGTTTATATACATGGCCATCTTTGCTTTCTCTTTCAATGTCATATTCTAAATCAACATCTGTTCCACCGGCACAGCCTGCAATTAAAACTCCCTCTTCTTCAGAGTCAATGTTTATAAGGTATTTTCCCTTTAAAATTCCAGTTTTATAGTTTGATGCTCCCACAAGTCCAGTTTCTTCAGTTGCAGTTGCAACAAATTCAATTCTTGGACTTTCTAAATTTTCATCAGATAATAATGAAAGCGCCATTGCTATTGCAATACCATTGTCTGCTCCCAAAGTAGTCTTGTTAGCTCTTAAAAAATTCCCATCATAGACTAATTCAATTGGGTCTTCGCAAAAGTTGTGATTAGAGTCCTTGGTCTTTTCACAAACCATATCAATATGGCCTTGTAAAATTATTCCAGGCTTATCTTCATATCCCTTTGATGCCTCTTTTATAATAGTGACATTGTTATAATCATCAATCAAAGCTTCATAACCTTTCTCTTTTGCAAAGTTTAAAAGGTATTGAGCTATTTTTTCTTCATGGAATGAACATCTTGGTATCTTTGAAATTTCTTCAAAATATTTAAAAACTTGATTTTGAGACATATTACCTCCTAGTAAAACTTTTCCACTTTGTAATCTTTTTTCAAATCTTCAGTTTTGTTTATATATATTTCCTGTTGTTTAAGCGCTAATAATTGTGATCTTATTTCTTCGATAACTTCTTCGAAAGGTCTTAGAGAAGGTTCATACTTTTCATTTACTTTGATTATGTGGTATCCAAATTGAGTCTTTACTGGTTCAGATATTTCATTAATGCCTAAATCGAAAGCTGCATTTTCAAATTCAGAAACCATTTGTCCCCTTCCAAATCTTCCAAGTGAACCACCATTTTTACCTGATGGACATGTTGAGTTTTCTATTGCTGACTCTTCAAATGCCTTTCCATCAAGAATTTTTTTTCTAATTTCATTAGCTCTGTCTTCATCTTCAACTAATATATGAGATGCTAAAATTTCTTCTTTTGTCTTAAAATGATCCTTATGTGAGTCGTAATATTCTTTAACATCTTCATCTGTAACCTTAGCCTCGCTTAAAATCTTATTGATAGCATAGTTTTTAAGAGCATTTTCTATTAAAACTTCTAATTCTTTTTTGAAAGCTTCATCTTGCTCAAATTTGTTTTTAATAGCGTCTAGATAAAAAAGTTCTTGATTTATAAGCTCATCACAAACCCTTGCTATTCCATCTTCTGAATGAAATTGCTCACCTTGTGGTCCCATAGCATTAATAAAATCAATAACTTCCTTTGCTGTGATTTCCTTTCCATTTACATTTGCTAAAACTTTATTTTCTCCCATTCTTTTCCTCCTTAATCCTTATTCCGTCTTTATAAAATTCTATCTTATTACCTTTTAAAAGTCTTCCTGTAGCTTTCTTAAATGCCGACTTCGACATACAAAACATATCTTTGATTTCGTCCGGATCTGACTTGTCATTATAAGGCAAAAATCCATCATAATCATTTAACAAGTCAAAAATCAGCTCAGCATCCTTATCAAGTTCCAAATGGCCCCTCTCCCTTTGAGAAAGATTTAATCTTCCATCGGATTTCACAGAGGAAACCCTCAAGCTAATAGGTTCACCAACAGCTACTACTCCTCTTTTTTGATCATTTGGTAATAGCGCTTCATATATGTTATCTATTGCAATAAAAGCACCTATATCATCCACCACATTGTATACAACTCCTGAGACTCTATCATTTTCTTTATATTTTGAATCAGTCCTCAAATAGTCTCTTATCTTCATTGTTGAACATAGTCTACCTGTCTTGTCAATGTATAGTGCTACAAGATAGCTTCTGCCTTTGTCTAACTTACATATTTGCTCTTTAAAAGGTAAAAATAATTCTTTTTCTAGTCCCCAATCCAAGAATGCTCCGATTCTTGTGATTTCTCTAACCTCTAAGTGGGCGATTTTACCCAAAGTTATTTTAGGAATTGTCTTTGTTGCAAAGATTTCGCCTTTGCTATCATTATAAAGGAACACCTTTATAATATCCCCAATCTTTTCGTTTTCAATCTCTTCATGTGGAAGTAGAACTTCATCGCCAGCTTCATCTTTTAATAATGCTCCGGCTTTAATCATTCTTGAAATTTTAAGTTCTTGCACTTCTCCTAAATTTATCATAAAACACCTCACTTTCAATTATAACACAGTACCTTAAATACATAAAAAGTAAAATAAAAAAAGAGAAGCCAAAGCTTCCCTAACTATTGATTATGTTTTTCATAAAATTCTTTTTTAATTCTTTCTCCAGTTCTTGTTGCAGCAATACCTCCAAGGGCTGTTTCTTTAAGTCTAAAGCTCATTGACTCTCCAACGTCATTTAGCGCTTGACAAACCTCTTCAAATGGAACCAGTGATTTTATTCCAGCTAAAGCCAGGTCTGCTGATAATATTGCATTAATTGCCCCCGATGCATTTCTAAAAGTACATGGATACTCCACAAGTCCTGCCACTGGGTCGCAAACAAGCCCTAATATATTTACAACTGCAATTGAAGCTGCGTTTAAAGATTGTTCTAAGTCGCCACCCTTTAAGTACACAAGGGCAGCGGACGCCATGGCAGCTGCTGAACCACATTCAGCTTGGCATCCTCCCTCAGCTCCTGAAAAGTTTGCAAATCTTCCTATGATTTTGCCAACTCCTACTGCTGTTAGTAGACCTTCTATAAGTTTTTCGTCACTAACATCTGGGTCGTCCATTCTATATCTCGCAATTATTGCAGGAATTATTCCTGAAGAGCCAGCAGTAGGCGAAGCAACTATCTTTCCCATTGACGAGCTAAGTTCCAATGTTGAAAAAGCCATTGCCATGGTTCTTACATTTTTTTCCCCAAGCATGGTATTTCTTTTTTTTACATACTCATTTGTCTCTTTAGCATATCCATCAATTAGTCCAAAGCCTGTTTCGCTATATTCATCAAGATATTTATTTGCAGATTTTTCCATTACTGCTAGCATTTCAGAAAGCTTTTCGTAGATGCCCTCCTTTGTATCATTTGATACTTCAAGCTCATCTTCAAGAACAAGCTCCCATAAATATGTATCATTCTCTTCAGAATATTTTAAAAGTTCATCAGTATAGTAAATCATTTCTAGAACCCTTTCTCTAAGTGTTTAACAAAAATAATATTTTCATTTTGCCTTATTTGATCTATTGTTTCTTGATCCAAATCCTTATCAAGTTCAACCACAAGGGTTACTTGGTCCACCTCTTTTGTAGTTTGAAGGCTTTCGATATTATAATCATTTTCAGCAAGGTTTGAAGATATGAAAGCTATGATTCCCTTTTTGTCTATGTATCTTACAATAAGTAATGGATACTTGCTTGTAAAGTCTAAAGGAATTCCATTCATTTCTATAATTCTAATATTTCCTCCACCTATGGAAGAACCTGTTATAGTTGTTTCCTTTCCATCTGGGTAAATCATTTCTATCTTCACTGTGTTTGGATGAACATCTCCAAGATCTGCCTTTTCAAAATGATATTCAAGTCCTTCTTTTTTTGCAATTTCAAAAGAGTCTCTTATTCTTTCATCATCTGGGTCCATCATCATTGCGCCGGCAAGAAGAGCTCTATCTGTACCATGGCCCATATAAGTTTCAGCGAATGAACCATGTAATATAAAATTAATTTTAGTAAAACCACCACCTGCAACTATTCTTGCAGTTTTGGAAATTCTACAAGCTCCTGCTGTATGAGAGCTCGAAGGTCCTATCATAATAGGACCTAATATATCAAAAAGATTATACGAACTCATTTTTCCTCCTATTTTGTTTCGGCCTTGTAAGTAAAGCCTTCACCAACAACCTCGTTAACCATATTCATTGTTACAAATGCCTTAGGATCAACTTTAGTCACTTGGTTTTTAATTTGAAAGTACTGTCTTCTTGTAACAACAGTGTTTATTATTTCTTTCGGCTGTTGTGAATATCCACCCTTTGCATAATAGATTGTAGTACCTCTTGTAATATTTTTAATTATAAAATTATTAATTTCTTCAGCTTTTGTTGAAATTATATACATACTTATTCTAGTGTTGAATCCTGTTATAAAGTAGTCTATTGACATAGAGTTTAGAACTACTCCCAGAGATCCATAAAGCCCTTCTTCAATTCCAATTGCTACAAAACCAAATAGTACAACTAGTCCATCACATATTAGTAGTGCCTTACTGATATCCATATGAGTAAATTTATTTATTATACTCGCTAAGATATCTGTACCACCTGTTGTGCAGTTTTGAGATATAACAATTGCCATACCTCCGCCCGATATAATTACTCCAATAATTATACTTAGTAAAACATTAGATGTTAGCGGTTCAGATAGCGGCATAAAGTTTTCTAAAAATGAAATTCCATTAGAAATGAATAGTGCCGAATATATGGTGTAGCCAACGTACTCTTTACCCAAAAAAATAAATGACAGTGTAAAGAGTATAATGTTTAAAACCGTCATCAAATAACCTACTTGTAGCTTTGGAAATACATACTGTAAAGCAATTGCAAATCCACTTACGCCCCCCATCGGAATATTGTAGTCCATTATAAATAAATAGACCCCCAGCGATACCAAAGCCGAACCTAAGGTTACAATTATGAATTTCTTCATGTTTTTCATCGTAAAAAATTTCTTCATGAAATGATTATATCATGTATCATGAATTTTTTTCGAATTATTTTTAAAATTTTACAAATGCATGCACTTTTGCGTTTATTCTGGTTTTATTTAATTTCTAAATAATTAAAACAAAGAAAAAGAGCTTGATGATACTAAATTATCTAAGCCCTACAGATATTTTTAATGCATCATCTAATTTGCTCATAAAATTATTATCGAATGAACCTATCTTTTCTCTTAATCTTTTTTTATCAATTGTCCTCAGCTGCTCCAATAGTACAACTGAGTTTTTTGGTAATCCATATTTGTCCGCTGCTATTCCTATATGTGTCGGCAACTTTGCTTTATGTAATTGAGATGTTATGGCAGCAATTATAATGGTGGGACTGTATTTGTTTCCTATATCATTTTGGACGACCACTACTGGCCTTATTCCACCTTGCTCTGATCCGACGACAGGACTGAGGTCAGCGAAAAATATGTCTCCTCTTTTAATTTTCATCTAATAACCTCTTGTCTATCATGCTCATTTAATTATATACAAAATTAAATCTATAAGTCAATTTTGATTTTTTCTAAGTAGTCAATAACTTTTATTAATTTACCATCTCTGAAATATGCCCTTGGAATCCTCAATGATACTCTGCATAAAATATCATATGTGATTGTGTTTGCTAGTTCTGCCACTTCTTCCAATGGAATAATATTTCCTTCCTTTTCTCCAAAAACTAAAACTTCATCTCCAATAGACACATCTTCAATATGTGTTACATCTAACATAGTTTGGTCCATACAAACTTTGCCAATTACATTTGCCCTTTGACCATTTACAATCATATATCCCTTATTACTTAAGGCAGTAGGGTATCCATCCGCATAGCCAAGGGAAACTGCTGCAATCTTTGTAACTTTATCAGTTGTGTATGTTCTATTGTATCCAATCTGCTCTCCAGGTTGAAAGGTCTTTACAGATGCTACTGAAGTATAAAATGATACGGCAGGTTTTAAATCAACTGCATTACATTCTCTAACCACATTTGAACCATAGTATCCATATAGTCCAAGTCCACATCTAATCATGTCTAAGTAGTAGCCATGAAGTATGGCTCCTGCGTCATTTGAAATATGTTTTATCGGAATTGTTATGCCCTCTTGGTCTAAGAACATAATAAACTCCATAAATTTTTCGTATTGCATTTGGGTGTATGAAAAATCTTCACCATCTGCGTCGGATAAATGTGAATATATCCCTTTTATTCTTACATTTGAAAGGGAATTTATCTTTTTTATTTCCCTAATTGACTCTTCAATATTTGTCTTGTCTATTAAAAAACCAAGTCTTCCCATTCCCGTATCTATTTTAATATGTACATCCACAACTGCATTTAGAGCCTTTGCCTCTTCATTTAGTTTAAAGCATTGGTTGTAGTCGTAGGCAGTTATATCAATTCTATTTTGAATGACGTCTCTAAATACATCATCTTTAATGTATCCAAGGACTAAAATTGGCAAATAAATTCTTGACTTCCTAAGTTCCATTGCCTCAGCCATATTGGCAACGCAAAGATAGTCTGCCCCTTCTTTTTCAATTTCCCTTGCAATTGTTATGGAACCAAGTCCATAGGCGTTTGCCTTTACGACCCCGGCAATTTTTGCTGGTTTTGCAATGGCCTGAAGGCTTTTGAAATTATGAACTAATCTATCTAAATCTATTTCTAAATAATTTTGATATTTTTCCATTTAAATCTCCCTTAGTGCTTTAATGACTCTTGCTATTTCATTTAATATGTCACTTGCTATTATACCATCAGTTCCTAAATTTGTTTCTAAAAAGTTACCACATAGTCCATGAATATAAACTCCAAGGGATGCAGCTTGGAACTTTTCATAGCCTTGTCCAAGTAATGAAGTTATTATTCCTGTAAGTACATCTCCAGATCCTGCTGTGGCAAGTCCACTTGTTCCAGTTTTGTTAATATAAACTTCATAACCATCTGTAACAATTGTGTTTGCTCCCTTTAAAACTAAAACCACCGAATGTTCCTTGGCAAATTTTTTTGCAAGAACTTCTCTATTGGAACTTATTTCCGATATTGACACGTTTAACAGTCTTGAGAACTCTCCTTCATGTGGCGTTAATATTAGATTTTTATTTTTACTTAAAATTTTTAAGTCCTTTGAAATTGTATTTAGTCCATCGGCGTCAATTACAATCGGTTTTAAAAATGTTCTTAAAATATATTGAAGCTCTTTTGGAGTCATAAGATTAGAAAGCCCAGGTCCAATGCCAAGTGCATCTAAGTTTTCATAAAACTCGCTTAATGAATTTTCATCTTTAAAGTCTATCAATTTAATAATATTTTCTATGCACTTTATTTGCATTATCTCAAATATATCTTCACAAACCCCGGTATATACAAGGCCCGATCCAGTATGAAGTGCCGCCATGGAAGAAAGATACACAGAGCCCACCATTCCCTTTGAACCTGCAATTATACCTACCTTTCCAAAGCTGCCCTTATGCCCTTCAGCATCTCTATCCTTAAGTGCATATGGTGGATTTAAATTAAAATTATTTTCTTTTAACTGTCCAGTTACTACGGCAATTGCGTATTCATCTTCGTGGGAAATAGAAATTTCCGGTTCACCATGAAATTTTTCAAACCATAACTTTTTTCCATTTCCAAAAAGATTTACAAAAGGCTCTCCCGAATCATAATTTAAAACTTCAATATCTTTGAAACTAATTTTTCCAATTCCAGTGCCCAAAGCTTTTGAAACCGCCTCTTTTGCTGCAAATCTTCCCGCAAGATAAACTGATTTCATTTTGCTTTTTGAATTGTATTGAACTATTTCGCTATCAGTTAGGACTCTTTTTATAAATTTTTCATCTGAAATTTTCTCAATCCTTTTGACATCGCAGATATCAATTCCAACTTTCACTACATTACACCTCTGCTTTGTGACATCTCTAATAGGCCTATAATTATTTCTGGGTTAAAATCCTTTAAATCGAAGTCTTCTGGAAAACCTTCTAGATATTCATTTAAAACAATAGACAGCTTTCTTTGTCCTTCCTTAGTAAAGTGTTTTATATCTAAGTTATCACAGTAGAAGTTTAAAATTTCATTTAGTATCTCATATTTAAATTCTTGTTTCTTTCTCTTGTTTAAATTTATATCTTCAAACACTTCATCTACAACTGAACTTACACAATGAACTAGGTAATTAATAAACTCGTTAAAGATTTGCGGACTCTTTTTTCCTTCTAAGTCAAAGACTATCATCAAAATCATATTCCATCTAAAATCTACATTTGCATATTTCTTTAATGACTCACCTAATTTTTTATTGAGCTTGTTTCTATATTCAACATGTTCAAATTCAAGATTTTCTCCAAAAACCATCTTCTTTCTATTCAGTTGATTTATTCTATGAAGAATATCTATTACCTTGCTATTAACAGAATCACTATTCTCTTTGTCATCTTTTTCTATAAGTAAAAAATCGATTACGGTATTTGAAATTGCCCTAAGGTCAATTAAAACTCCCGTCTCCTTTTGCATTTTTAATACATATGTGTCATGCAGCGCCTTAGATAGAAAAGACTTTAATTGATCCAGTGTATTTTCTTCGTTGGACTCTTCCATGTCTTTTAATCTTTGGTATATAGTGTTAAGCTGGCTATCAACCATCTCTAGATTATTTTTTATTGAGTACATCAAATTTCTTATAAAATCCTCTGTAATCATGTAATTAAAATTCTTATATAAAATTCTATGGTCAATTTCTCCCCAAAATACATTTACCATGGATTTAATTTGAAGCTCAAAGTATAGTTCTTCTTCTCCATCAATGTATTTACCATCTATCTTATATATTTCAAATCCATTTTTTTGGTACTGTGGTTGAGGGTCTTTAAAATTCAAGTAGATGTATTCATTTAATGGCGATCTATAAAATACTCCATCTTCTGTTTCAGAAAAGATATCTTTTAACTTAAAGAATATCTCCTCTTCTTCAGATATAAATCTACATTCAATACGAAGTCCTAAAATATCACTAAGTGTATTAAAAACATCTCGCGGATGACTCATGCCATTAAAGTCAGACATCCTAAGAAGTTTTTCTTTAATGCTATTATCAGACTTAACTCTATAGTTCAAATTTAAGAAAAAATCGTTATCACAAAGTATTTCAGTAAAAAATCTATCACACTCTTCTGCTACTTGATTTATAAAATCTTTCTTTAAGTTTACATATTCAACGGCAGAATCGATAAATCTAAACATATCTAGTTTCATATTGCACCTACTTTTGCTTCATCTTGCCAATAAACTCTTCAAGTTCCTTGTAAAAATCATCAAAATCTTTATTTACCATGGACATTTTTTCAATAGGACAATAATCGGTCTTATCTCTATTAAGGATTTTGTCCACAACTCTTTCATAAACAACTTCAATATTATTATTTTCCAATAGTTCCTTTGAATCCTTCGATATAACAAATGTAAATAGAGCTTTTACTTTTGCTTTTGAATTTAATAAAAGCCTTGCAGCTCCCATACCAATAAACTTGTCAATTACATATACTTCTCCATGGATATTGGAATTATAAAATTCATACATAGGTATTATGCCCATTTTATCAGATTCAAAAACTATTTCTTCGTCTTTTAAAACAAGAAGATTTAAATTTTTTTCAATTAACTTTTCTTTGCCATATTCTAAAATTTTCATATCTCCTCCATCTCTTATAATAGCATAAAACCAAAATATATAATATAATTACTGTTGTCAACAAGTGGAAGATCAGGAGGCAAAAAAATGAATAACTATGATAAAAATGTAGTGGAAGCTATAATTGAAATCCCAAGAGGAAGCAGTAATAAATATGAATACGATGAGGAAAGAAAATGTTTCAAACTTGATAGATGTCTTTTTTCTCCAATGTTCTATCCTGCAGATTATGGTTTTGTGCCTGAAACTCTAGCGGAAGATGGAGATCCACTAGATATTTTAGTGCTAATGAAAAATCCAACCTTTCCTGGATGCTTAATTGAATCAAGAATTATAGGGATGTTTAAAATGACCGATGATAAGGGCAATGACGAAAAACTTATTGCAGTTCCTATTAATGACCCGAGGTATGATGAAGTTTATTCCCTTGGGCATTTAAGTAGTCATACAGAAAGAGAATTTGAACACTTCTTTAAAGAATATAAGAGACTTGAAAATAAAGAAGTTGAAATTGGTGGATGGTACAATGTTGATGCCGCACTAGATGCACTGGAAAAAGCAAGAAAAAGTTATAAAGAAAAAAATAAATAATAGAAAAACTCTTACCCATATGGATAAGAGTTTTTTATTCCAACGATTCTATTAATTCTGCCCAATGCAGGAACAGCTCTTCCTTCTGCTCTTCCTTTAACTTAATTTCATCTACAATCTCTTGAGACTTTACATAATCATTGTAAATTTTCTCTTTTGTCAAAAGATTATGAAGTTCTGAAATCTCTTCTTCAAGCTTTGCAATATCAGTTTCGATTTTTTTAATTTTTTTCTTTGTTTTTCTTAATTCATTTTCTAATTGCTTTTGTTTTTTTCTATCTTTAATGCTCTGAGTTTTATTTACAGCTGTCTCTTCTTTAGGAGTATTCTCCTCTTCTAGTTTTTCAATATAATAATCATAATTTCCCAAATATATCTTTGTTCCGTCTTCGTTTAAAACAATTATCTTATCTACCACTTGGTTTAGAAAATATCTGTCATGGGATATTATAAGCGCCGTTCCTTCATAGTCACCCATTGCAGATTCCAAAATCTCTTTTGAATCTATATCTAAATGGTTCGTAGGCTCGTCCATTAATAAAAAGTTGCTTGATGATAACATCAACTTCAAAAGTTCAAGCCTTGAGCGTTCCCCACCACTTAAGTTTTCCACAAGTTTAAAGATATCGTCACCAACAAATAAAAACTTTGCCAAATAAGATCTCACCTCATAGTGAGTTAGCCTTGGGTATTCATTCCAAATTTCATCAAGTACCGTATTGTCATAGTCTAAGTCCTTTTGCTCTTGGTCAAAATATCCCGTCATTACTTGGCTTCCCGTAGCAATCTGTCCAGAGGTAATTGACTCATATCCCATAATCATTTTAAATAGAGTTGTCTTTCCCACTCCATTTGGTCCGATTATTCCCACCTTCTCACCTTTAAAAACAGTAAAGTCTACATTTTCAAATATTTTGTATTTCCCAAATGACTTAGATAGACTCTCTACCATAAGTACATCTCTTCCACTTTCAATAGCGGGGGTTAGCTTTAGTGAAAAACCACCAACAAACTCCTTGGGCTTTTCAACTAACTTCATCTTATCCAAAAGTTTTCTTCTAGACTGAGACTGTTTTATATACCTACTTGAACCATAATTTGCAAATCTTTCTATAATCTCTTCTTGTCGTTTGATTTCCCTTTGCTGATTCTCGTAGCTTGCCATCATGACTTCAAAATCTTTTTTTCTCTTAACAAAAAACTGTGAATAGTTTCCATTGTAGGAAAAAACTTTTCCGCCTTCCATTAGAAAAATCCTATTGCATATCTTATCTAGAAAATATCTATCGTGGGATACTACAAGCACCGCTCCTTGAAAGTCTCTTAAAAAGTTTTGTAAAAAATTTATTGCATTTAAATCCAAATGGTTAGTAGGTTCGTCTAAAAACAGTATATCTGGCTTTGAAAGAAGAAGCTTTGCTATTTGAATTCTAGATTTTTGACCTCCAGACAAGTGGTTAATACTTTTATCAAACTCATCTTCGCTAAATCCAAATCCCTTTAGCATCCCCTTTATCCTTGAATTACATTCATATCCATCCATGGCATTAAACGAGTCTTGCATGCTCTGATACTTTAATAAAATATCATCAAGAGCACCTGAGTCCTTCATAGTTGAAATTTTTTTCTCCATTTCCCTAATTTCATCTTCAAGTTTTATTGTGTCTTCAAAAACTTTAAGACATTCTTCATAGATTGAACATTCAAGATCCAGTGTAGTCATCTGTTCCAAGTACCCTATGGATAAATCTTTTTTATGATAGATATCTCCACCATCTCGTGAGATTTCCCCAATTAAAATTTTTAAAAGAGTAGTCTTTCCACATCCATTGTTTCCAACAAGACCTATCTTGTCATTATCTTGGATGTTAAAGCTTGCTCCAGTCAAAACATCTTTGGTAACATATGATTTTATAATATTGTTAGCATCAAGTAATATCATAATTTACCTCAACAAAAAAAGTAGACCTTGTCTACTTTTAGTTTTTAGTACCAGGGTAGTCTTCTAAGTTGTTTAAGTAATATGTCAATGTAAATAGACTTTCATCTAAATGAACATTTTCTAAAACAACAGACTTTGGTAATTTTAAATCTAGAGATGCAAAGTTCCATATACCTTTTACATTTCCTTCAACTAATATGTCACATAGTTCTTGTGCAACTTCTGTTGGAGTAGAAAGAACTGCAATGTCAACTTTTTGTTCTTTTAGAAAAGTTCCTAGTTTATCAATATGTTGGATTTTATTTCCAAGCATAGTCTTTCCTACTAAGTTTTTATCCACATCAAAAAGTCCAACTATATTGAAGCCTGAGTTTTGACTAAATCCAGGATATTTATATATAGCCTGTCCTATATTGCCCATTCCAAGTACAATTGCATTATATGACTTATCGATTCCTATAATCTTTTCAATTTCATTTTTAAGTTCTTCAACATTATATCCATATCCTTGCTGTCCAAAGCCACCAAAATGATTTAAGTCCTGCCTAATTTGAGAAGCTGTAAGTCCAGTTATCTTACTTAGTTCTTGTGATGAAACTCTAATTATTCCTCTATCAGAAATTAAACCTAAATATCTATAATATTTTGGTAATCTTTTTACTACTGCCAAAGATACACGGGGTTTATTACTCATTATCTTTCCTCCATATCCTTCTTATTCGCAAATTGTATTATAACATTTTGCTTGGTATTAATCAATAGGATTTTTTTAACAATGTTTTTTACTGTTAAGTGTTTTTAAATTAAATTACTGTTCAATTATTTTTTCACATATTATTAATAAGTTAAGTATTTCAAAATCAAATCGTTGATAGATATGTAATTTAGATTTACAATATAATTGGAGGTGCAAAATGAAATTTTATATTTCTGCAGACATCGAAGGCACTGCAGGTTGTTTGAATTGGGAGTATACAATGGGAAACTCCACCGAATATCAAGAGCAAAAAAAGATTATGACAAATGAAGTTAATGCATGTGTAAGTGCATTAAATGAAAACTATCCTAACTGTGAAATAGTAATTAAGGATGCTCACTATCTCGGAAACAATCTTGACATAGATGCGTTTCCTGAAAACTGTAAAATAATTAGAGGATGGAGTCACAACCCTCACTCAATGGTTCAAGATATTGACGAGAGTTTTGATGGAGTTTTTTTTATTGGATATCATAACGCCGCAAGCACTGGCACAACTCCCCTTGCCCACTCATTTAACGGATCTAAGTATCAAAGGATAGAACTAAATGGAGAACTTTGCTCCGAATTTTTATTTAATAGTACCGTTGCCTTACATCATGGAGTAAAAACAATTTTACTTTCTGGAGACAAGGGCCTTTGCGATGAAGTAAATAAAATAGATAAGAGTATTAGAACAGTTTACTCTTACGAAGGCATTGGTGAATCAATTTTGACAAAGACTCCAAGAAGAGTTCAAAGGGAAATTTATGAAACCACATTGGAAGCTTCTAAAAATATTTCTAAAATAAATCCTGTTATAAAACCATATGAGCTTAAGGTAGAGTATAAAAAAGCAAGCGAATGTTTGAAGGCTTCAAATATTTCAATTGCAACACAAGTTTCTAGTAACACAATAATTTTAAAAGGAAACAACATAAAAGAAATAGAAGCTGTATTTTATTATCTATAATTTTTTCGAATAAAGTTTGACTAAACTTTGATTTTCTTTTGATTTGTAGTATTATATATATATGCGGCGTATAGTCGACTAGTATGAACATATAAGGAGTGTATAAACATGAATAAAATGATGCAAAAATTCGTAGATCAAGAATTCTGTACAGAAAAAGAAGGCGAATACATGCTAAAAGCTATTGAAAACAAGGATGTTCTAATGATCTCTGGACACCGTTCAGCAGGAGTTAGACCTTTCATGGCTTCATGTATGGCAATTGCTAAGGGAGAATTCAAGGCTGTTCAAGTTAAGAGTGAAGAAGACTTAGAAAAAGAATGTGACTTCTTCTTAATTCCAAGTATTCCAGGAATCGACTTTGAAGAATTAATGCAAAAGGCTGTAGCAACTGGAAAAGGTATCGTAACTGTTAAAGAACCTGAAACACCTTACTCAATCATGAAAATCTTAAAGAAGAACTTTAAAGAAACTGGTAACATCGACCAAACTTACCACATGATCGAATGTAACAAGGAAAACGGAATTCCTTTCGTTCAAAAGATTACTAAGTTCACTCAAAACGAAAAAGGTAAAATCTTAAAAGAAGATTTAGAATAAAAAAATTTAGTCCTGCAATTGCAGGACTTTTTTATTTTCTGTTTATGTCGTAACAAAAACAGGTATATATAAGCAGGAGGTAAATATGAGTTTAAAAGAATTTTATAATTATCATGTAAAAAAATATTTTAATACAGGTTTTTTAGTTTTGCTCTTAGTATTTTTTCTTTCTTCCATATTCTTTTTATTAAATTCAGATGTTGCAATGAAAGTTATAGATAAATTTATGGAGAATGTTGGGAAGAATATTGTGTTAGACGGAAAAGTTTCCGCCATTGGTCTTATAAGAAATAATATTACTGCCTGTTTAGTAATGGTTTTATTGGGACTTATTCCGTATTTGTTCCTGCCATACTTCTCACTAATCATTAACGGTGCTGTTATTGGTGCAGCCCTTGGAATGATAGTTGCAAAACTTGGAATGGTTGGGTACCTAGCTTTTATATTAAGCGTTGTTCCCCATGGAATTTTTGAAATTCCCGCCATAGTACTTTCCTTTGCCCTTGGTGTTTCAGTTTGTAAGTACTTAATGGATAGAATGAACAAAGTTCCAACGACAACTGGAAAGACTTTTTTTCTAAACTTATCAAAGATGTTTTTCCTTGTGGTCATTCCACTATTACTAGTTGCAGGTGTTGTTGAAGCCTATGTTACTCCTATTATTTCAAGCTTAGTGATGTGAGGTATGTTATGGATGTAAAAGAGAGAATTAAATTATTAAAAGAATTAAAAACTTCTATTGAAGACCATAAAGAGGCAGCACTTCTTGCATTAAAGAGAGACCTTGGAAAGTCAGAGGCAGAAGGTTTAATAACAGAGTATAGCCAGGTAATAGAAGAGATTAACATGGCAATAGATGGCCTTCCCCACTGGGCAAAAAAACATAGAGTAAAGACGCCACTTACCCTTTTCCCTGGAAAGTCTTATTATGTTTATAGACCATACGGCACAGTCGGTATCGCATCACCTTGGAACTATCCATTTTTACTTTCAATGGTACCTTTAATATCAGCCATTGCTGCAGGGAATAAAGTTATTTTAAAGACTTCTTCAAAGACTGTAAACACTTCTGAAATAATCTATTCAATAATTCGAAATTCAATTCCTGATTATGTAACCTACTATGGCCTTGATGAAGATGATAAAAATAGATTTATTAATGAAGACATAGACATGTTATTCTTTACAGGCTCCACAAGAGTTGGAAAGAATATGGGCATTATTGCAGCTGAAAAGATGATTCCCTATGTGCTTGAACTAGGTGGAAAGAGTCCGTGCGTTGTTAAAAAGGGAAGTAAACTTGAAGTAGCAGCAAAAAGAATTGCTTGGGGTAAGACCATGAATAGCGGACAAACCTGTGTTGCCCCAGACTATGTACTAGTTGACAGAGGTCTTGGTGAAGAATTTAAAACTCTACTTGAGGAATCTGTAAATAGTTTTTATGGCAATAGTCCATTACTAAATGAAAATTATCCTAAGATAATTGATGAAGCTGCTATGGAAAGACTTAAAGACCTTGCCATTAAAGAAGGAATTTATAATGAACAGAACTTTGACTTTGAAAACAGAAAAATAAATCCACATTTTTTTGTTACGGATTTAAATTCCCCGTTTATGGAAGAAGAAATATTTGGACCATTCCTACCAATAATTGAATGTGATACTTGGGTTGATGTGAATAATATAATAAATACACATCCTAATCCCCTAGCCTTTTATCTATTCTCAGATAATAAGGAAGACGTCAATTATGTTATGAATAATTTTAATTTTGGAGGAATGGCAATAAATGACACCATGACTCACTTGGCAAATTCAAGACTTCCATTTGGTGGAGTTAGAGAGTCTGGCATAGGAAGGTATCATGGCTTTGAAGGCTTTAAGGCCTTTTCCCATAAAACTTCCGTACTATCAAATAAGTTTAGCCCCGATATGTCATTAAGGTATCCACCATATGGAAACTTTATAAAAAATGTAATGAGTAAAAAATAAAGCCGGTGCCCCGGCTTTTTTAATTTAAATTTATGCTTGATCTTCCATTTGCTCTTCATACATGGATCTATAAAATCCACTTAGGTTCATAAGCTCTTCATGATTTCCCTTTTCAATAATTTTGCCCTTTGAAAGTACATATATCATGTCCACATCTTTAATTGTGGAAAGCCTATGGGCAACAATAAGTGTTGTTCTATTTTCCTTTAGCTTTTCAATTCCCTTTTGGATAATACTTTCGGTTTCAGTGTCAATATTCGAAGTGGCTTCGTCTAATATTAATAATTTCGGTTCTCTGATATAGGCCCTTGCAAATGAAACCAGCTGCTGCTCTCCCTGGCTAAGGTTCTTTGCACCTTCCTTTATCATTGTGTCAATTCCCCTACTAATAATCCTATCTCCCCCAACAGCTCTAAGGGCCTCTTTTATGTCCTCGTCACTGTAGTTGTCATCTAGCTTTATATTATCTCTGATGCTTGCTTCGAACAAAAACGAATCTTGAAGCACCACCGCCATTTTTTCTCGTAGGGAAAGCTTATTAACATTTTTTATATCCTGTCCATCAATTGAAACCACTCCCTCTTGTGGGCTATAAAAGTTTAATATCAAGTTTAATATTGTGGACTTTCCACTTCCCGTTGAACCTACAAAGGCTGCCGAAGTCTTATATGGAACTTCAAAGTTTATATCCCTTAGCACATATTCTTTATCATATGCAAAGTGAATATCTTTAAACTGAACTTCTCCTTCAATATTGTTTAGCTTTTCCGGAAGTTCAGGCTCTGGTTCAAGCTCAAATAAATCAAACACATGCTTTGCAGATGCATAGGATTGTTCCAACTCTCCAAACCATGTAACTATAGTTGTAAGTGAACTCATCATCCTGCTTACATAGTTTAATACGATATAAAGGGATCCAACATCTACTTGATACTTTCCAGTAATTCTTCCTACACCAAAGTAGATTAAAACTATTACCGTTGCAAAGTAGGACACAATATCCATGGCTCTATATCCTCCATATGACCTAACCTTTGTCATTTCAAATGCATTGTCCCATATGGATTGGTTAGTTTCATCAAACTCTTCTTTAATCAAATCCTCTTTGTTATAGGCCTGAATAATCTCCATGTTTTGAATATTTTCATTTATATCCGCATTGATGGTGGATGTTAATTTTCTGATTTCAGTTGTATACTTTCTATACTTTCTCCTCAAATCATAAAATATTAACATAACAATAGGTAGAAGCACTAAAAGGTATAGGGCAACTCTGGTGTGGTTTACAAGAAGTACAATAAACATTGTAATAACCATTATTCCAGATGTTGTCATGTCCCCTAGGGCGTTTTGAAACATCACCTTTAATTTATTGGTGTCATTAGTAATTCTTGAAACTATGGACCCTGCGGGTAGCGAATCGAAGTATGATATTGGCAATGACTGAACATGATTAAAAATATCTTTTTGCACATGTAAAGTTATTCCATTAGAGGCCCTTTCAAAATGTAGCACAGTACTTCTTGAAAATAATCCAGCAACTATATAAACTGCCAAATATAAAATAAGATATAGCCCAATAGTTACAAAGTCGTCCTTGGTCATTCCCTTTTTGATGTAGTTATTTAAAAGGTATCCTATGATTAAAGGACCAACTATTTCTAGTCCTGTTCTTATAAAGGTACAAATTATACCATAGGTTAAGTTTTTTGATTCCATTTTGGCATAATTTATAAGCCTTTTACTTGCAGAAGTTTTATTCTTCACTATATCTACCTCCTGCCATCTGTCTAACAAATTGAGTAGCATACCAACCGTCAAGTTCCATTAGCTCTTGGTGGTTACCCTCTTCTACTATCTTTCCATCTTCAAGCACAATTATATGATCCATATTCATTACCTGACTTATTCTATGGCAGGCAAGAATTATTGTGCCTTGATGGAGTCTACTATTTATATTATTGATAATATTTCTTTCAGTCTTTCCATCTACAGCGGACATGCAGTCATCAAGCAACAATATGTCTGGGTCTTTCAAAAAGGCCCTGGCAATTCCAATTCTCTGCTTCTGTCCACCGGAAAGGGAAACTCCCCTCTCTCCGCATAGTGTTTCAAGACCCAGTGGAAGATTTTCTAAGTCCTTTTTAAAATCTGCCATTTCAATTGCTCTATCAAGTTCTTCTTTGGTTGCATCCGGCTTTGAAAGTTTAATATTTTCTTCAATTGTCTTTGAAAATATCATATGCTTTTGTGGCACATAGGACAACTTGTCTCTAATTGCATAGGTGGTGTAGTCGTCAAGATATTTATCATTTACTAAAATCTTAGAAAAGTCGGTGTTGTAGTACTTTAGTAGTTGCTTTAATAATGTACTCTTACCTGATCCAGTCTTACCAAGTATTCCCAGGGATGAACCATATGGAATTTTTAAATTTATGTCTTTTAAAATATAATCTGAATCTGGATACTTAAAAGAAAAGTCTTTAAACTCAATGTCTGGTTTTTCAATATGAGTTATGGCGTTCTTTCTATCTACAATATCTTCTTCATAGTCAAGAACTTTTTGAATACGATTCATTGAAGCGGTTGCTTGGTTCTTAATATTAATAAAATTTCCAAGGGCGAACATAGGCCAGATTAACATATTTAAATAAAATGTAAATGAAACCAATTTTCCTATGGTTATTTCTCCACGATATATTAAAACTGCACCATAAAAAATTGCTATGGCAAAGGAAATGGCAGTTATAGTTAAGTCGATTGGTCTAAACATTGCATTATAATTTGCTACTTCAAGATTTTTTTCCTTAAGCTCTTCACCTCTAACTTTAAACATGCGCCTTCTAACATTTTGTAGATTAAACACGTTGATTATTCTAATTCCAACCACATCTTCAAGTACAAAACTATTTAACTTGTCGAATGCAACTTGTGCAGCTTCCCACTTCTTATAAATCTTGTCCCCCAGTAGCTTTACAAGCACTGCAAGTAGTGGAATTGGAATAATGGTCGCAAGGGTAAGTTTTAAACTAACTGAAAATATCATTACAAGTATTATGAAGAAAGGATATACCGTTGCATCAAACATTGCCAGCGTTCCGAAACCAATCATCTGACTAACTGAATTTATGTCATTGGTAGATTTCCCCATAAGAGACCCAGTTGAGTTCTTGTCAAAAAACTCCATGGACTGACCTAAAAACTTTCCCATTAGCTTGTTTCTAAGTCTTAGTTCAATTTCATTTCCACCACGGTGAATGAAAAAGGACCATCCCATTGCTAAAAAATATTTTAATATTATAACTCCAACAAGAAGAGCTATTAGCTTTATAAAACTATCTAAGTTTATTGAGTTTGAAAAGACCTTATCCGTCAACTCCCCTATTAAATATGGCGGAAAAATTCCTACAATATCACTTAATAGCAGAAAAATAAGTCCTGCCATAAGATTTCTCTTGTAGGACTCAATAAACCATTTAAATTCTTTAAACAATTAATCACCCCTATATACTTTCTCCTGGCTTTATAATTCTAAGCACCCATTCCTTTTTTATTTGCCAAATATTTGCTTGCACTATAAAGTCGGACCAATTATCTATGTCGAAAATTCTAACCCATGAATCTTTTATCTTTTTTTCTATTTCAGGATACATGCCCTGATACTTCCCGTCTATAAAATTAAATTCATCTGTGACTCCAAGCTTTTCAATCTCTTTTTTGTATTCATTTGCATCAGCTTCGTCCTTTGGGATATAGAGATTATTTAAAACATAATCCCATTTACAACCATCAAAATAAATTATTTCATCCTTAGGTACTTCAATTTCATATACCAATTCTTTTTCCACAGGCTTAAGACAATTTCTCTTACTTATGGAACACCATATTGGATATTCTATTCCCTTTGGGCGTGGTACAATCTCTTGAGCCATCTTTACAAAAAGTCTATATCTCTCCATAAAAAACGGAGCAATGTCCCCCATATGTAGCTTTACATATATTTCCTTATTTGTAATCTCTCCCTTATTTTCCAATTCATAAAAAGAGTTTTCGTGTTGTCTTGTGTAAAGTATTACTTTTTCCATATCTTGCTCCTTTTTACTTACTATATATTATTTCATACCCACTGATAAAACACAAAAATCATCCTTGAAAAAATTTGTAAGATTTTTGTAACATTTGTTTAACCTATTCTATGATAAAATGATTTTACAAAGTAAAGTAAGGATGTGAAAACTTGAAAAACCTTATAGAAATAAAAAACATTTATAAATACTACCATATGGGTGATACAGTTGTTAAGGCCATTGACGGATTGTCACTTAACCTAGACGAAGGCGAAATATTATGCATCCTCGGCAAGTCAGGCTCTGGCAAGTCCACTCTTTTAAATTCCATTGCGGGACTTGAAAAAGTTGATAAGGGTGAAATCTTAATTGGTGGCCACGATATAACTAAGCTTAGTGAAAAGGATTTAACCATCTTTAGACAACTGAACTTAGGTTTTGTATTTCAATCATATAATCTGCTTCCAATTCTTTCGGCTTTGGAAAATGTAAGTCTTGGACTTGCTTTCAAAGGAGTTTCTAAAGAGGAACGAGAGAAGACCTCCTTTGAAATATTAAAAAAAGTTGGCCTTGAAGACAGAGTTTATCACAAGCCAAAGGAGCTTTCCGGTGGACAGCAACAAAGGGTTTCCATTGCAAGGGCATTTGCAAATAATCCTAAAATAATCTTTGCAGACGAACCCACTGGTAACTTGGACACCAATACATCCAAGGATATTATGGATTTGATTACTGATATGATCCATAAGAATAAACAGACTATGATTATAGTAACTCACAACGAAGAGCTTACCGCTTACGCCGATAAGGTCATAGAGATGAAAGACGGGAAAATTATTAGAGAGATTTAGGAGGAGTTTATGAAAGAAAGATTGTTGTCTATCTTGCTTCTTATAAGCATTTTAGCTATGTCAAGTCTATCTTTTGCCGCAGATGGTGCTGTAAAAGATGCTGATGAAATCAAAATTAAGGACTATAAGATTGAGCAAGTATTTAAAGAGAATCAAAAGAAACCAAAGAATATTGAAAAAGATACGGAGTTTTCAATTTTAATCTATCCTGAAAACATAAACTACGATATCTTAAGTACTTATATATTTACCATGGTTCCAAATGACAGTTTCAAAGTTTTAGGTTCAAAGGTTGAAAAGGCCGACGAAAAGGGAAACGGCGTTATTATATTTAATCTTAAAGCTTTGGAGAAGCTTGATAAGGATTCATACAAAATAGAAGTTTTTGGAAGTAAAATAAAAGACAATTTAGAACTAAAGACGGAACTTGGATTTAAGGATATTAATTTTAAAGAAGAAAATTCTAATAAGGATGACAAAAAAACTTCTACGGATAAATGTAACACAAATAAAGAAACGCCAAAGGAAAATGGCAAAGACAACTCAAATCAAAATACTAATGCAAATGGAGAAGATAATATGGTAATAGAAAACCCAAAGACAAATGACACAAGCAATTCAAATACAGGTTCTGATACTGGAAGTGAAACTTCAAACCCTTCTGTAAAAAACAAACCTAAACTAATAATAGACAACTACTCTCTTCAACCTAAAATGGTAGAAGCAGGTAAAGAGTTTACTTTGAATATGAGTTTTTATAACACAAACTCAACCTACTCCGTAAGAAATATAAAAATTTCTTTAAATAACGAAACAGGTGGCTCTGGAACCAATGGAGAAAATGTTGGAGGCTCTGTGTTTATTCCTGTGGGAAGTTCAAACACATTTTATATTAATAGTATAGCTCCTGGTAAGACTGCATCAAAGTCAATTAAAATGTCCGTTGTTCCAAATGCACAGGCACAAAACTATGTTATAACTGCAAACTTTGAATATGAAGATAAAAATGGAAACGAGTTTACTGCAAATGAAATCATCGGTATTCCAGTTGTTCAACAGGCCAAAGTATCCTTTGGAGAAATTACGGCAAACCCTGGCATGGCAGGAGAACCCGCAACAATTGACATGGATTTCTTTAACACTGGTAAGGACACATTATCAAACTTTATGGTAACCGTTCAAGGTGATGGCTTTTCCGTTGATAATGGTGGAAACTATTTTGTAGGTAACTTTGCTCCAGGGGCATCAGACCACTTCTCCTCTACAATTATTCCAACAGAATCTGGAAATATAAAGGGTAAGTTGGTTATAACTTACGAAGACTCTACTGGAGAAACCCATACAGAAGAAAAAGATTTTTCCATGGAAGCACAGGAAATGGATGAAGGCACAACTGTCCCTGATGATGAAATGGATCAAGGAACAGGCTCAATGGGTGCACTTCCATTTATCTTAGGAGGACTACTTTTAATTGCAATTATAGCTGGAATAATCGTTAAGAAAAAAAGAGATAAGAAAAAGAAAGGTTCAGATTTACAACTATGAAATTAAATGATCTTTTAGTTTTTAGCTTAAGAAATCTATCAAGGCGAAAACTAAGAACAATCTTAACTTTACTTTCCATTTTAATAGGTACCTCTTTTATCATCTTGATGATAAGCTTTGGACTTGGCATGCAAAAGTCAAACGAAGAAATGATTGAGAGCATGGGTGGACTTACTAATATTACTGTTAGGAGTAACGACTCCTTCGGCCCAGAAATGGAAAATAATAACAAGTCTAAGGTGTTAAATGACTCTAAAGTCAAGGCATTTGCCGCCATGGAAGGTGTTAAGGATGTTCTTCCAGTAATTGAAATAAACACTGCCAATATTTTAATTAAAAATTATGATGCCTACGCTACCATTAAAGGCGTTGATGTAAATAAAATGGAAGAGTTTGGTTATACAATTGAAGAAGGATCAAATATAACTCAAAACTCCGATGATGAATATGTGTTTTCAAATATACATGTATACAATAGCAGATCCGGTGAGCCTGTAGATAATATAGATTTGATGAAGGATAAACCTACCATAAGAATTGGATGGAAAGACCTTCAATCTGAAATGGAAACTGGTAAAAAAACCTATATTGACTTTAAGTTTAAACCAATTGGAAGAACCGGCGGAGCAAACAACTACGATTCAGAAATTCTTATGAATTATAAAACCGCAAAAAAATTATATATGGCTGAACAGGAACTTAATTTGTCGGGAGATAATAAAAAGAAAATTACAGAAAGGGATATCCCCTATTCATATATAATGTTAAAGGCCCAAACTTTGGAGGATGTAAAGCCACTTCAAGATGAACTTACTGAAATGGGATACATGACACAGTCCAATCTTGAATTTAATGAAAGTATGCAAGAACAAGTTAGAACAGTTCAACTTGTTTTTGGAGCCATCGGTGCAGTGGCACTGCTGGTTGCTGCTATTGGAATTGCAAACACTATGATAATGTCAATTTATGAAAGAACTAAAGAAATTGGTATCATGAAAGTTGTTGGTGCTTCAATTAAAAACATAAGAGATATATTTTTATTAGAGTCCACAATGGTTGGTCTAATCGGTGGCATCTTAGGAGTTTTATTATCCCTGTTAGTGTCATTTATACTAAACAAATATCTATTTGCTGGTGGAGATGATATGGGTGGTGGATTTAGTTCCTACATTCCTATTTGGCTAATGCTTGTTTCAGCAATCTTCTCTGCTGTTATAGGACTACTGTCAGGACTTCTTCCTGCCATAAGAGCAACTAAAATATCTGCAATAGATGCAATTAGAACTGAATAAAATAAGAGTCGGGACTTTCCGACTCTTTTTTATTTCTATTCAAATTGGTTAAGGGGATACTCTCCATTGTTATTTGTAAGTATTACTTTTGCGTCACTAAACTCTAAAAATTTATGTGATTTTATCTTCTTTGCCTTAAGCAAGTCAACTAATGATTCAATAAGAGAATAGTGAACATTCGTACTGAAATAAAAAGTTACACTATCCTCTTTTTCCACTGTGTCATCCCACATAAAATCTGGAAACATACCAGTGGAAGTAATCTTTCTCTTAACGCCATTTCTATAAATTCCTGGAACACTTTCCCTTCCATCATAAATAGCCGGTTTAAGGCTTACTATTTTATCTAAGTCATCTTCGTAAATTTTATCCGCCGCATACAATAATAAACTTTCTATATCTTCCCCAGGAATTATCTTATCCCTATCTTTAAAGTCAAAGTGCTTATACAATTTTTTTAAGTCAATATCTTCACAGAAGCGAACTAAATCAACTAAAAATTTTACTTCTCCCATATAAATTAGCATTGAAGTGTTTAAACTTGGATACTCTTTAACTATCTCCTCTGCCTTTTCAATCACTTGTGGAATTAGTACTTCAGTATAGTCTTTGTAATTCAGTGCGTAGTTTCCCTGCCAAATTAATTTCGGTTCCTTCATCTTCTTTATTTTTATATTTGGGAAATCCTCTTTCACATCTGGAAACTTTTCTAAAAAATCATCATTAAAATAACATTCATATCCCTTGTAAAAGTCATTACATTCTACACCAATAGAGTTTAAGAAGTCCGATCCATCTTGGTCAATCTTTGCAGAATTTAAAAACACATATTGGCCCTCTGCCGAGTCTATTCGAAAAATTAATTCAAGATAATATAAAAAATCATTTAACAAATCTTCAAACTCATTATCATCTAAGTCTTTCATATTAAATTTTTCTTCAATCATTCTATACCTCCAACAGCTTGATGTAATTTATAACGGGAACTTCATATGGATGGTTTTCTAAAATACAACTATGCACCACTTTGAAATCTTTTTCATCTATTCTAAATTCTAACTTACTTTCATTTACAACTTCTCTTTTATTCACTTCCCCTATTGTAGGGTTTGCTCCCGTAAGTGGTCTAAAGTTTCCTAAAACTTTAGTTTCACTAAAACAGTAATCATAATTATCTTCTTTTAGCACTCCAAGGTCATTAATTTTATTTATAAAGTCTGAAACAGAAACTTCAGGAATAAATACTTCTACTTTAATATAGCCCATAAACTCCTCCATTTACATATCTAATAGTATTATACAACATATTGTTTTAAGTTTTAGAAATAAAAATAAGACTATTTTTGTAATAAAAACAAATTGACATGAATTTCAATCGTGAAAAGTGTTATAATTATAATAACGGGGGTGATTTAATGGTTTCATTTTATGAAAAATATTTTATGAAACAAAAAATGATGAGAACAGTTTTAATTGCTCTTCTTCCTATTTTGTTATTTTCAATATATGCATTTGGATGGAGAGTGCTTGCTTTAACGGTTTTCAATGTTATTATAGCTTGCTTAGTTGAATTTATAAGCGAAAGCAAAATCTATAATAGAAAGAAAATTTCTGAAGCTGCAATCATATCCTCTGTTCTCTACACGATGACATTGCCGGTATCCATTCCATTTTGGATGTCTGCAGTAGGAATTGCATTTGCAATTTTCTTTGGTAAGGCGGTATTTGGCGGGTTTGGTAAAAACGTATTCAACCCTGCACTAGTTGGTAGAGTTTTCGTATACGTTAACTTCCCACAACCACTTACAATTAACTGGAACGAAGCAGTAATTGGTGGAATTGGTTCTTTGAACAAATGGGCTAATCCAATAATTGACCAAGTTACAACTGCAACACCAATGCTTGCATTTAGAAATGCAGGACAGATGACAAGTTATTTTGATTTATTTTTAGGTAGAATTCCCGGTGTAATCGGTGAAACTTCAAAGATATTAATCCTACTTGGTGCGGCTTACCTAATTTACAAAAAGGTAGCTTCTTGGGAAATAATGTTATCATCTGCAATTGGACTTACTATTATGACTTTAATCTTTAACTTTATGAAGATTGAATCCATACCTAATCCTATTTTCCAAATTTTATCTGGAGGATTCTTACTAGGTGCTGTATTTATGGCAACAGACCCAATATCAGCTCCTAAGACAAAACCTGCAAAATTTATTTACGGAATTATTATAGGGGTTGTTTGTGTAATCATAAGAGGTTTTGCCCTATTCTCAGAAGGTATGATGTTTGCTGTTCTAATAGGAAATATTTTTGCACCTATTATGGACTATATAGTAAGAGAAAGAAACAAAGCAAAAAAGAATAAATTAGCAAAGGAGACAAAATAATGAAAAAGAAATCTATAGTTTATCCTATTGTCTTTATGCTAGTTCTATCGGCGGTACTTGTTTTTGTCTTAGCATTTATAAACAAGTTGACTACGCCAATAGTAGAATTCAATTCTGAAATTGAATTAAAAAATAAAATTCTTTATGTTTTTAATATTCCTGTAGATTCAGAAAATCCTGAAGAAATCAATAAAGTATTCACTGAAAACGTTGAAGAAAAAGACTATGAGGATACTAAGTACTATGTTTACAAAAAAGGTGACGAAGTAGAAGCTTATGCAGTTCCAATTGAAGGCCCTGGCCTTTGGGGAACCATTACAGGTTACATTGGAGTTAATAAAGACTTTACCGAAACAACTGGTATTGAGTTTATAAAGCAAGACGAAACTCCAGGACTTGGTGGAAGAATTGCTGAAGCTCCATATAAGGAACAATACAGAGGAATTGATATATCAACTCCAACTGATGGCAATTATGTTATTAATAAACCCGCAAATGGTGGAAACATAGACGCCATTGCTGGAGCTACTCAAACTTCAACCTTTGTAACTGATATGATAAATAAAGATTTAAAAACATTTATCGAAAAAGAAGGAGGGGCTAACTAATGAAAAAGTATAAAAAGATACTTAAAACAGGTATCATCACTGATAACCCTGTTCTTATACAAGTAATCGGTATTTGCTCTGCACTGGCTGTAACAAACTTAGCGTTAAACTCCCTAATAATGGGACTTGCTCTAACATTTACTACAGCACTATCCTCTTTCTTTATATCAATGTTAAAGGATATTACACCAAAGCATATTAGAATGGTTGTGCAAGTATTCATAATCTCATTCTTCGTAATAATCGTTGACATATTCCTAAAGGCATACATGCCTTCAATGAGTAAGACTCTTGGACCATATGTTGGACTTATTATTACAAACTGTATCATAATGGGTAGAGCTGAAGCCTATGCAATTTCAAATCCACCACTTATGTCACTTGTGGATGGTTTTGCAGCGGGTATTGGTTACACACTAGTACTACTATGTGTGTCAATCATTAGAGAGATCCTTGGATTTGGATCTGTATTTGGCTTTAGAATAATGCCTGAAGGCTTTGTACCATGGACACTTATGGTAATGCCACCGGGAGCATTCTTCGTACTACCAATCATTATGTGGATAGTTTATAACTTAGTTAATAAGAAAAACGAGGTGAAAAAATAATGACCATTAATCCATTAGTAATATTCTTTGCCTCAATCTTTACTTCAAATATGATATTCTCAAACTTCTTAGGAATGTGTTCCTTCATAGCAGTAAGTAAAGAAGTTGAGACAGCAACAGGATTAGGAGTAGCTGTTACATTTGTATTAACAGTTACCACAGTGTTAAACTATTTTGTTTATCAACTGTTAGAACATTTTGGCTTAGAGTACTTGAGATTTATAGTATTTATCATGGTAATTGCAGCTTTTGTTCAATTACTTGAAATGCTTTTAGAAAAATATGTTGAAAATCTTTACTACGCACTTGGAATTTTCTTACCTCTTATAACTGTAAACTGTGCAATCCTTGGGGTTTCACTATTTATGGTAATTAGAGATTACAACTTCCTACAATCACTATTCTTCGGACTAGGATCAGGATTAGGTTGGGCACTTGCAATAATTTCAATGGCAGGTATTAGAACAAGAGTAAATGAAAACTCACTTCCTGAAGGACTAAGAGGAGCTCCTATTACCCTTATCATTACAGGTATAATGGCCCTTGCATTTATTGGCTTCTCAGGAATAGTTTCAATATCATAGGTGATAGTATGGATAAAATAATTATTTCAACATTAGTTGTAACTGCAATCTCTGGGGTAATTGCACTACTACTTACCCTTGCAGATAAATATATTGCAGACTACGGTGAAGTTAAAATCACCATTAATGACGAAAAAGAATGTGTTGTTGAAGGTGGAGATACTCTACTATCTTCCCTAGTTTCTCAAAAGATTTTCATTCCATCAGCATGTGGTGGAAAGGGATCATGTGGATACTGTAAAGTTAAGGTAATGGACGGTGCAGGTCCTGTACTTGCAACGGAAAAACCTTGGCTTTCACCAGAAGAACTAAGTGATAATGTTAGACTTTCATGCCAAGTTAAAGTTAAATCAGATATGCATATTCAAATACCTGAAGAGTTGTTTAATGTAAAAGAATACGAAATGACCTTGGTAGAAAAAATTCCTATGACTGACAAGATTGTCAAACTTAGATTTGAACTACCAGAAGGGGAAACAATAAACTTCAAGCCAGGTCAATTTATGCAAATCAAAACAGAAGCCTATGACGGTGGAGATGACTTTGATGGCTGTGACGAAGAAGTATTTAGAGCATACTCCGTTGCATCTTCAATAAAAGATACAAAACATGTGGAATTCTTAATTGGATATACAATGGGTATTTGTTCAACATATGTTCACAAAGTTCTTAATGTTGGTGACAAGGTTCTAATCAACGGACCTTATGGTGACTTCTACTACCATGACGATGACAGTGAAGAAATTCTTCTTATAGCAGCTGGTACTGGATTTGCACCTATAAGATCAATTCTAAACCACATGAGAGACAACGACATTAAAAAGAAAGCAAGATTCTACTTTGGTGCAAGAACACCAAAAGATTTATTCCTAGTAGATGAAATGAAACAATTTGAAGAAGATTTATACGACTTCAAATTTATGCCTACCCTATCAAGGACAACTCCTGAAGACAACTGGGAAGGTGACACTGGAAGAGTTAACAACTCCATAGATAAATATGTAAATGAAGATACAACTTACACTGCTTATCTATGTGGTAGCCCTAAGATGATTGAAGGTATTGTAAAATCACTAGGCGAAAAGAAAGTTCCAGAAGATAGAATCTTCTTTGACGAATTCTAAATTAATTAAAACTGCTACAATTGTGGCAGTTTTTTTATTGCTTTTTTATTTGAAAATATTTTTATTTATGTTTTTTTTTTTTGAATTTATAGTATACTTTTTATAAAGGCAGATTAAAAATAAAACTTGGAGGAACATATGAATAAAAAAAATTTCTTAAAAACTATTTTTCTAACTTGCCTAATCCTGGTTTTGGCTTTTGTTATTGAAAACGTTTCTTCTATTAATCAATCAACCGAAGAAGACTCATTCAATGTCTCTACAAAAAATATAGTTGTGCAAGAAACACATGAAAGAAATACAAGGATTCCATCATCTATCTCCTATGACAAGGATGGATATGTGGGAACTTTAAAAAGACATTCTAGGCCTGACTACACTGATATAAGCGCCAATAAAGTTACCTATACCTACTCTGGTGTAGCTTATAAATCTGAAAGTGATATTACAAAATAATCATACTCTGCCTTTATTTATACGGAGGAATTATGTTTAGTTTTAAAAAAATTTATAAAAATAAAATCTGGATATATATCTGTGTCTTCTTTGCTATATTATCCATTGGATACTTGTTAAACCAAAAGGGTTATGCTATAAAATCAGAAAAATTTTTAGCACAAAGCGTTGAAAGACTTCCCTATAATTTTCTTGATTTCAAGATTAGATACAAGGAGACAAAAGATCCTGAACTAAAAAAAGAAATGGGTGTTTACATAGAAAAGTCTGATGCATTTTTATACCATCTAAACATTGCCTATGGATATCTTTTTGCGAATGAAGAAGAAAATTATTATGGTGAAATGAACAAGGCCTACTCCCTATTTGTAGAGCTTAGAGATATTGAAAAATCTTTATTAGAAAAACTTGATCCAAAGTACACTATTGCAACTTTTTCAGATGAAAAAGGAGAAGTAGCAGACTTTATGAATTTATATAATTACCATAAAGAACATCACATTAACACACATCCAACTAGAGAGACTTTTCTAAGTCTGTTTGAAAGATCATGGGAATTTATATTTAGTCCACTGTTCTTGCTCTTAATCCTTTTTGTTGCAATTTTCGTAACAGAACTAAAACAGCTCGACTTTAAGGTGGATGATGCATCTTATGATTTTCCTAAAGAAAATTTAATGGAGAGTTTGAAGGTGACCTTTATTCCAACTATTATGATTCTTTCTTCAGCCCTTGGATGCGCTATTATTTCAATTTATAGGAAGACTCCCTTTGGAAGCATTAGAGAACTTCTAACTTATAATGTGCTTAAGGGAAACTCCTTTAGCATGACAAATCCTGATGTAAATTGGGGAATATACCATAACTCATACATTGTAATTTTTTTACAACTTCTACTTACAACTACCCTATGCTTTTTAGTGATGTATTTGATTTATAAGTTTGTAAGAAAGTTTTTAAATTTTGGCTTTTCCTTTTGTATAACATTTTTTATAGCATTTTTAATAATATTTTTGAGCCGAAGGTTTATAAATATAGAATTATACTTCTCCTTCGACTCTATAAAAATACTTTCAAGAATTATGAACTTAGTACTGCTTGTTGCCTTTGCAATGTTTTTCTTCTATTTAAACTATCTGTTTAGATTTAACAGAGAACCAAAGTTTAACAGAAGTCGCTATTATGATTCTAAAAATATCAAGGGACTCAAGTCTTTTGAAGTTGTAAAACTTAAGAGAAGCCAAATCTTAAAGTTTGTAAGTATTTTTGTAATAATCTCATGTGTAGTGATTTCATTTTCATTTTCTAAAAGTTCTAAAAAATTAAAGGAAAAATCCTTAACAAATTTAGAACTTTTAATAAGCTCACAAGAGATGATTATGGAAGAATTTAAAGATATTCCAGAAGATCAGATGTTAAATAATCCAAAGAAGACATTAGAACTTTTAAATAATTTAAAGGAAAGTTATTTGGAAAAAGATAAAAATCCTTCTAGGTATCTTGAAAATTATTTGAAGTACTATCTTGAAGGAGATACCGTTCAACTTGGAAATGACAGCAATACTGATGCATTTGATAATTACAATATCGATAGAATAAGGTATTTTCTAGAAAACAAAATAAAACCAGATGATGAATTTGGAACAAATGGCGACATGGCAAATCTATACGCACAAAAGGATCCTTTAAATTTATACCTTTTAAATATGCACTATGGCAATTTCGAAGCGAGAGGTTTCGTGGGAGAATTTATTAAAGCAAATAGAATTGGCTTTACCTCACTTTCTCTACTAATTATCAATTCAATAATATCTTTAAAGATATGTGATGATTTTAAGAAAAATAAACCTGCACTGCTATTTACTTCTGGGGCTTCAAAAAGAAATATTTATATTTCAAAATTTGTAACCTCAATTACAATAAGTTTTATCATGATACTTTTAATATATGCTTTACTTTTTATATTAGGTTTTGTTAAAGGTGGTATTGGTAAACCACTGTATCCTGTTATAAATTACTCACCTGTTAAAGGCACTGAAACTTTCATAGGAACAAATGTTGCTGCAGTAAGTATGATTCCTAAAGTTATCATATCAGGTCTTTTGTTTTCACTAACAATGACAAGTTTTATCTTTATGGTTTCTTCAACTGGGTATAAAAGTTCAAATGTAATTGGTGTCGTACTTGCAATTACAGGTGTATTTATTGCAAGTAAAGGATTTTTAGGTAAGTTTGCATTAATAAATCCATTTACCTACTTCGACCCAATGCTATTTACATCTGGTGGAATGAACTTTATAAACACTACAAGTTCAATTAACTTTTTATTTGGAAGTATTGTTATGGCTGTTGAAAGCATATTGTTTTTTATAATTGGAGAATCTATTTTTAGTAGGAGGAGCTTATGATTGAAATAAAGAACCTTAATAAGAGTTATGGAGAAAAGGTAGTCTTAAACGATTTAGACTTAGAACTTGATAAACCTGATATATATGCTTTAGTAGGTCCAAACGGAACTGGTAAGACTACTTTAATGGATATAATGGCAAATTTTGTAAAGAGAGATTCTGGAATGGTTAAAATATGTAATATGGATCCTTCTGACTTTGCTGTTTTTAAAAAATTATCCTATGCGAGAAATTTAAATATGCTCTATGATAATTTAACTGGCCTTGACCATCTTGAACTTGCAAAGAGTTTGATGAATGTAAGTGAAAGCGAATTTAAGGATGCAATAGACATCTTTGAAGTGTCAAGCTTTATGAAGAAAAAAGTTTCCACATATTCCCTTGGTATGAGACAAAAGATGTTACTGACATACTTTTTTATAGGTGACTACGATATCTACATTATGGACGAACCTGTTACAGGTCTTGATCCATCTTCAATAATACTTTTGAGAGAATATTTAAAATATCTTAAGTCAAAGGGAAAAATGATTATACTTTCATCCCACACACTTTCAGAAGTAGATAAGACAACGGATGAAATATTATTCTTAGTAAAGGGAAAAATTTTAAGGGAGAACTTGAATTCTTTTTCAGTGGAAAATTATTTATTAAAGACCAATGTGAATTTAGACTATGAAAAGCGTAATGATTCATATTTCATCCCATATGATAAGCTTGACTTTGCATTAAAAGAAATTTTTTCTAAAAAAGGAAATGTCTATTCAGTAGAAAAGTATTTAAGATCAACCGAAGACAGATATAAAGAATTATATGGATAAAAAAGAGGCAGCCTTAGCTTGCCTCTTATTCATTTATTATTACCACTTCGTCTCCTGGATATATAACGGTACTTCCCTGTGGAACGATTATCTCTCCATCTTCTCTTTGTATCATTATAATTAACTCTTTGTCCCCAATTGGTATTTCTGAAACCATTTTATTGGCCCACTTGTGTTCCTTAGACAGTGTAATCTCTACAAGGTTATGTCCAGTCCTGTCAAAATGGGTTTCTCCTCCAAGAACCACTATATCATTTTCTTTAATCACGGTGTTGCCTTTGGCAACTATTGTCTTACCTTCTCTTTCAATCTTTGCCACAATAATATTAAAGGTGTGGGTAAGTTCTTTTATCTGCTTACCAATCCATCTATTTCCTGGAAGTATTTTTGTTTGAATAAAACCAAGGTCTGACTTGTCTTGATAGTAATTAAAGGTCTTTAAAACCGTATCGTTTGGTTCAAGCATATTTAGTTTTTTTGTTACTATTGGCATTAGTGAGCCCTGAATAAATGATGAGAATAAACATATACCAAAGACTATGTGGAATATGTCTATGGACAGGCTTGCTCCTGAGTTAACCACAAGTATTGCAAAGGCAATTGCCGCAGCTCCCCTAAGGCCTGCTAAAGAAATAATGCCTAATTGATTTTTATCCAATTTGAAAGGCAACATCAAACCAAATACTGTTACAGGCCTAATTATAATTGCCATGGCCATCATTATTATAAATGCTGCAGGAAGGACTGCTATTAGTTTTTCTATATCGGATAAGAAACCAAGCAAGAAGAAAAGTCCGATTTGTACAAGGGATGATAGTCCGTCAAAGAAAAATACTATATCTCTCTTGCCAATAAATTGTTTGTTTCCTATATAGATTCCAAGAATGTATAAAGCTAGGTATCCATTTCCCCCAATCATTTCCGTCAAACTAAATGTACCAAGAACTATTGCTGCAAATAATACAACTAATAGACCGTCATCTTGAAGTCTACCAAGATTTATAATCCTCATGGTCACACGGCCCATTATAAATCCTAAAACAACGCCAAAGCTAACTTGTTTCAGTACCATTAATGGAACGGATATGTCAGAACCTGCAATAAGTGCTAAAAATACCATGGTCATAGTATAGGCCGCCGGGTCATTGGAACCACTTTCAAGTTCCAAAAGCGGTGCAGTATTGTATTTTAAATTCAAATTCTTTGAAACAAGTATTGATGAAACTGATGCAAAGTCGGTGGAACCAACCACTGAACCAAGTAACATGGCTTCATAGAAGTCAAATTTTAGTACAAAATAACAAAATGCTCCTGTTAAAAGAGCTGTTACTACAACTCCAAGACTTGAAAGCACTATGGCTGGCTTTGAAACGGGCTTTGCCATGTTCCAATTTGTACCAAATCCACCATAGAACATTATTATCATTAGCGACACTTTTGCAACTTTGTCCGACAATTCATAATTTGAAAAATTATATCCTAAAAGATTAAAGGACATACCAAGCAGAATAAATAGAAGTAGTGATGGTAGTCCAAACTTATCTGAAAATCTGTGGGCTACAAGAGCCAAAATTAAAACCAAAGTAATTATTAATAAATTCATAGGCATTCCTTTCTTTTTAATATTATAACATATGTCATATGAATTATTAAAACCGTTGGGTAATGCAATATTAAAATAAAAAGCCAGGTTGCCCCGGCCAAATATTAAATATTAAAAATATATTCATCTCCCATGCGTAGATTATCCTCTTTAATAATCTTCCCATGTTTTAGTATTAAAACTAATCCACAAGTCTTATCCCTTAGATAAAGTAAAATTGGTTTATCTAATATTTCAGAAAATTTTAAAAAATCTCTTTTTCTTTCTTCAAACCCCTCTTTACTTAAAACTCCATTACAGCAAAACAAATCTACTTCTGCGTCCATATTTATAAGTTTTGATAAGTTTGATTCATCTACCAAGTCAAAATAAGTTAAAACACCAACTTCTTTGCCTTTAAACTTAAAGCTATAGAGTTTCTCCCCTTCGCGGTAGTCTGCACATGCATTTCCCACTTTCCAAGTAGTAGAGTTTGTTCTATAGTTTATTATTTCTTTTCCATTTTTTCCAAGTACAATATAAGAGTTATAAAGGCCACCTTTAAAGTTTTCGCGGTATCCTAGTCCAATAGCCATGTCTTTTTCTTTTAATGCATCTTTTATACTTGCAATTTCGATGCTATTTTTAAATCTAGCAATTTCCACATCGGATTTATATTCAAAGTTAAATGAATCAAAGCCCTGTAGAAAACCTTCATTAAATAAAATTAAATCTACTTCTCTACCTTCCTCGATTTCTTGTAATATGACTTTTAAATTTTTTTGAATATCATTAGAATTTTCTCTAATTGGTATTTTTATAATCATATGTCGTCACTTTCCTTAAACTCCTTGGCAAATTCTTCAAAGTAATTCTTTTCTTTTTCATTTCCAAATCCATATGCAACGTTAACCATCTTGATTAATGTATCTGGAAGTTGGAAGTCGTCTTTATATGCAAGGAACACTGAAGACCACTCTGGAGTGAATTTATCCTTAAATTTTCTAAGGCCTTGGAAACCATATATTTTATTTCCATATTTGTAGGCAAGTTTTACTGTCTTTTCCTTATTGTTGGAATATAATTTATTTCCCACATTGGAAAGTGGTGCCACTCCTAAGTCAAATCTCTTGTAACCTTGTTCCTTTGCCCAGTTTATTATGCTCAAAAACATCATGTCCATAATTCCATCTGGACCATCTTTTACATGTCTCATAAGGTCTATGGACATTGTTCCAGTTCCCTTTATAGGAAACATATTAGCAAATGCATATATCTTTTCATCGTCTTCAATTATAAAGATTGGTGCCTTTTGTAGGTATGCCTTATCAAAAAATCCAATTGAAAACTGCATCTCTCTTCTCTTGCCCAACCACTCATCAGATATATCTTTTAACTTTTCTAAGAACTCGTCTGTGAATGGAGGCTCTGCAACTGTAAATCTCAAATTCAAAGTTTCCATAGAGTTTAGTGTTCTTCTAAGTATTTTAAACTTCTTTCCCGCCATGGAAAATGTTTCAAGATTTACCTGTGCATCCTCTCCCATTTTTAATAGTGAAAAACCTTGGTTAATAAAGTTTTCCAAATACTTTCCTGTTATTTGGAAGAAGACAACATCCATTTTATTTCTTGACGCCATATATATAATTTCATCAAAGGCTTCATCAAAGTCCTCTTCTTTACCTGCCGGGTCTCCCAACACAAATATCTTGTCCTTGTATGGCCTATAAATGAACATAACTGTGTTTTTGCTATTAATAAACATGTTCTTATCTCTTAGATAGAAAGAATGGGTGTTTGAAACGTAAGGATAATTTTCAAAAAATTCTTCAAACTCGTTAATATCATCTACACTAACTTGTTCAAACTCCATATATTTTCTTTCAACACCAAGAATGATTGAACAGATTGAAATTGCAATAATCGGTGGAAATAGTACATGTATCAAGTTATTCTTTATAAAATGTAGACTAAACTTGTCCATTCCATAGAAGAAATTTACATGATTTTTAGCATTGTACACTATTATTCCCACAAAAAATGCACAAAATATAAAGGCAGATGCTTTTATAAATTTTCTTATGGAAATTCTCTCTGAAAGTCCATCAAAGTAATCTCTATTTATATATAGACCAATTATTAACACCAAACAAATTGCCGTTTCCAAATATCCCTTGTCCATCTTGTAATATAGTATGGATATCATAATCAAAAGAAATATTACAAGTCTATGGGCAACTTTAACTCTATTTTTAATTCCAGTTGAAAGAGCCATAAGCAAAAGACCACATATAAGTGTAAATCTTCTATTTAGAAGAAGTAGATAGTTTGGAAATAGCTTTGATATAAATTTAAACTTAACAAATAGCTGAGGAACTACCATAGATGCTACAATAAGTCCTCCTGTTGCTAACACCGAGTAAGATAAAACTGTAATAATTGCATTTTGCTTTTTAATACTTGCCTTTTCTACCTCTCCCCTTGTTGAGAACACAAGTAATAATAGTCCCACTATCCAAGGTATAATGGTGTAACAAATTCTACAAATTAGTAGAGATAGTACTATTTTTGGTGTGCTATAGCCCATTAAACTAAATACAAATACACAGCAGGCCTCAAAGGAACCAAGTCCCCCTGGAATCATAGATATTATACCTACGATGGTTGCAATTACATATACTGTGCAGGCCGTTAAAATTGAAATTTTACTTTCATAATATTTTATTGTAAACGCAAAGAAAAGCGCTGCCAAAAACCACTCAAATGTAGATTGTAATGATATATATAATCTAAGTTTCCTCTGTGCCCTTATAAAGATTGAGCCTTCGTCATTGACATATTTTTCAACTGGAAACTTATCAATAAATATAAATGCAATTACCATTAAAAACATTATTACAAGAAGAGGAACAAGCTTATACTCCTTTCTAAGTATAAGGCCAATAGCTGATGGTAGTCCCAGAGAGAACAGTCCTATCATATCTGAAAAGATGACTATAAAAAGTATTCTGTTTACAATCTTCTTGTCCACTTTGTATTTGTCATACATCAACTCTCTTATGGTTAAACCAGCAACTCCACCAAAACCTATAAAGTTATTAAAAGATTGGGATATCCAACCTATGGTGAATACATCTTTAAAGGGAATTTTCATCTTATAATACTTTGCAAGTAAAAAGTCATATATGGTTGCAAAAGAAAAAGTTAAAAGACCCAGTATTACAAAAAAGATTTTTGCCCTAACGTCCGTATCCTTTACTAATTCTTTTATTTCTCTTATATTAATTCCCTTAATCTCTTTACGAATTATTATAGTGGTTAAAATTATGATAAATAAGACTAAAAAAGTTCTTATGTGATTTTTATATTTTTTGTAAAAGTTTTCTAAAGTTGTCATACTGCCTCCTACTAGATAATATAATATCACAATTAATGTATGTAGTAATAATGTTTTTATCATTGTAAGAATATTGTAAGAATTAAAAAATGGATTTGAAACTCGCATCGCAAATTTCAAAACCATTCCTTTTCTTATCTATACTTTTTATTTTCTTATTACTTTCTTGCAGATGTGTCAATTGTCTTGAATCCTGTTGTAGTAAACTGATTAAATGTAACACCTTTAACAAAGTCTTGGTAACATCTAGTCGATATTCCCCCATGAGATGTTGGAATTATAACTGCCTCATTAGCAAGGATTTGTTCAGCTTCTTTATAGTATTCTAAAGCTTCATAACTATTTTTTGCTTTAATAGCATTTCTAACTAATTCATCATACCTGTAACTCTTCCAGTTTGTATTAAAGTCATTTTCAGTTGACATAAATCCAGTAAACATAGCAGATGGGTCATTGTAGCCTGGCATCCATCCAAGTTTTGCTAATTGATAGTCACCTTTTCTTACTCTACTTAAAAGAATTGGCCATTCCATTGTTTCTATCTTAATATTTGTTCCTAGATAATCGTTAAAAAATTTTTGACTAAGTTCCATTGATCTTTTATTGGAAGGTGTTCCAATTAATGTTATGTCAGCCATTGCAGGGTCTTCATATTTTCCAAGTTCTCTAAGACCTTCCACAAATAAATCCTTCGGTTTTTTATTTTCCCTTCTTAACTCTTCATATACATTTCCAGCATATTTTCTATAGTCTGTTCCATTAAGTTCAATACCATCTGGTATCATACCAGGTTCAGGGTATTTTTCAAGCGAAAGTGCTAAACGTATTTTATTATTCTTTAAAAATTCATCTTCATGATTAAGCGCATAGTAAGATATTCTATAGTCTGCTATATCCCTGTAATTAACTTCTTCCATCTCTTTAAACCTTACTTGCCATCTATATTCATTTGCAACTATTTCGTCTATAACACCAACAGAAAAAGATTCCATTAATTTTTCTTTGTCATTTATTATTGGAATATTTACGGTTTCAACATGAACATTATCCTTATCCCAGTAGTCTTCGTTTTTTACTAGAGTAATTTTTGAGTCATGAGTCCACTCAGAAATTTTAAATGGTCCACAAGATAATACCTTATTCGCTTCTTTACCATATTTATTGCCATATTTTTTTACTAAATCTTTTCTACAAGGTAGCATAGCTGTATTCCCAGTAACAAAATTTGGGAAATAATTTGCAGGGCTTTTCAAAGTTATTTTAAGAGTTAAATCATCAACGGCCTTAGCTCTGATTTTATTTATACTACTTTCTTCTGCTTCGCTAGTCTCATTAAGCTTATTTGCACGTTTAATACCATATTCATAGTCCTTAGCTGTAAGTGGCATTCCATCTTCCCATTCCATTCCTTCTCTTAAATGGAAAGTATATACTAAACCATCATCAGAAACTTCATATTTTTCTGCAGCTGCTGGAAGTATTTCATATGTTCCATCTTTTTTCTCTCCCATTCTAAGTAATGGTTCACTTATATTAATTAAAATTTTTTTACCATATCCATCTGATTGTGATTGAGCATCTAAGGTATTTGGTTCTTCATCCATGTATGAGTTTAAATATGTTCCATTTGATGGTGAAATTTCTTTAGTTTTAGTTTTTGAAGCTTTTTTAGTTTGGTTGGTTTTGTTATTTTTTTCTTTTACTATTTTCGTTTGATTATCTTTACCCAAATCAGCAAGTTTTTTATTTAAACTTCTATTATTAGCAATTGTCCAAACAGCAAAAATCAGAACCACAATAACCAAAAGGGAATTTCTAAAAAACAAAAATGGATTGCGCTCAGATTTATTCTTTTTCTTTTTAGTTCTATCCCTTACATATCTGTAATTTCTATTTTCTTGATATGAATTATTTCTTTTATACTCTTCTCTTTCATAATATGAATCAGAATTATTCCTTTTATACTCTTCTCTTTCATCGTGTAAGTCAGGATTATTTAAAAGTTCTTGCTCTTCACGAAACCTTCTGTTAATTTCTGTGAAATCTATTTTATCGGTGTCTTCTAAATTAAAATCTTTTTTATCTTTATCGCTTTTCAAAAAATCCCCTCCCTCTTTTTTATATTATATTCTAAATCTAAAATTTAGGGAAATTTATTATGTATATTTTTTATTATGTGTAACTTACTTGAGTATAGTACAGAAATATTGCTGAGGATAATATGATTATTCACAACTCAACAATTTCTTTTATTTAAAGAAAATGGATTTGAAACTCGCATCGCAAATTTCAAACCCATTCCTTTTCTTATCTATACCCTTTTATTTTCTTATTACTTTCTTGCAGATGTGTCAATTGTCTTGAATCCTGTTGTTGTAAATTCGTTAAATGACATTCCCTTTACAAAGTCATAGTAGAATTGAATTGATCCACCATGAGTTAGTGGGATTACAACTGTTTCATCAGCAAGGATTTGTTCAGCTTCTTCGTAGTTCTTTAAAGCTTCTTTAGAGTCAGTTGCCTTAATAGCATTTCTAACAAATTCATCATACTTGTCGCTCTTCCAATATGTGTTAACTGCGTTTGCAGTTGACATGAATAGAGAAAGCATAGCTGATGGATCGTTATAGTCTGCTGTCCATCCAAGGTATGCTAATTGGTAGTCACCTTTTTGTACTCTACCTGAAAGAATTGGCCATTCCATAGTTTCTAGTTTAATATTTGTACCTAATTTTGAGTTAACTGATTGTTGTATAAATTCACTGATTTGTTTAGTTATAGGTGCATTTGTATAGATTAATGTGATGTCAGCTTTTGCAGGGTCTGCGTCTTTTCCAAGTTCTTTAAGACCTTCTACAAATAGGGCCTTTAAGTCCTTATTATCTTCTCTTAACTTAGCATATACATCACCAGCGTCTTTCCTAAAATCTGTTCCGTCAAGTTCCATACCACCTGGTACCCAACCAGTAGCTGGTTTTTGAACTCCCTTAGATACTAAGTCTGCTAGTCCTTCCTTGTCTATTGCAAGTGAAAAAGCTAAACGTATTTTATCGTTCTTTAAGAATTCATCTTGATGATTAACTGCTAAATAACCTACTGAAGGTATAGCAACGTCTTTGTTCTTAACTTCGTCCATTCCTTTGAACTTATCTACCCATTCAGGTAATGCTGTTCTAACTGCGTCAACTTCACCAACAGCAAAAGAGTTCATTACCGTATTTGTATCACTCATGATTGGTAGATTTACAGTGTCAACATGAACATTTTCTTTATCCCAGTAGTCGTCGTTCTTAACTAGTGTAACTCTAGAGTTGTGAGTCCATTCTGAAACTTTGAAAGGTCCACAAGATAATACTGTGTCAGCTTCTGCACCATATTTGTCCCTATATTTTTCAACTAAGTCTTGTCTACAAGGTAACATTACTCTGAAAGGTACAAGAGTTGGGAAATAAGTTGCAGGATTTTCCAAAGTTACTTCAAGAGTTAAATCATCTATAGCTTTAACTCCTAGTTCGTCCATATTAACTTCGCCTTCTGCTCCATTAAGTTTAGCAAAGTTCTTAATAGGGTCTAATAAGAATGCCATTTCGGAACCTGTAGCTGGATCTACTGCACGTTTTATACCATATTCATAGTCCTTAGCTGTAAGTGGTTGTCCATCTTCCCATTTCATTCCTTCTCTTAAATGGAAAGTATATACTAAACCGTCATCAGAAACTTCGTACTTTTCTGCAGCTGCAGGAAGTATTTCATTTGTACCATCTTCTTTTTCTCCCATTCTAAGCAATGGTTCGTTAATGTTGTTTACGATTTTGTTTCCATAGATGTCAGATCCTCTTTGAGCATCAAGTGTGTTTGGTTCGTTATCTAGAAGGTGGTTAAAATATGTTCCTTCTGTTGAACCTCCATCTGAAACTTTTCCACCTGTTGAATCAACATTGCCAGTGCTTCCTGTATTTCCAGCTTTACATGCTGTTATAAATAACATTGAACATGCAAGTGCTAAAGCCAGAAATTTTTTCTTACTTTTCATTATAATTCCTCCTATGAATAATATGTAGTGAATTAGTTTTGAAATCGTTTTTCATTAAAAAATAGCTCTACAAAAACGACTCCTTTAAAGCAGGTATAGACTATTCACTTAACTAAATTATACCACATTAAAAACAAAAGAAAAGGATTTTCTAAAAAGATTTATTTATTCTAATTTTAAAATTATCTCAAATTACAACTTCGTTATAACATAACAAAAAAACTGTTGAGGTATCCCCCCAACAGCTTTATTTTTATTAACTTTGTATACAATTATTTTTCAGAAAGTTTTTTAATTCCTTCTTCTAATCCATTATTGTATAGATGGCAAGCTACAAAGTGATTTTCTCTAAGTTCTTTTAACTCAGGTCTGTTTTCTTTGCAAATATCCATACAATATCTACATCTGGTGTTAAACTTACATCCCTTTGGTGCGTTTATTGGAGAAGGAATTTCCCCTTCTAGCTTTATTCTATCCTTCGACTTAATAGATGGGTCTGGAATAGGAATAGCTGAGATAAGTGCCTTTGTGTAAGGATGAAGTGGTGCGTAGTATAAGTCTTCTTTAGGTGAAATTTCAACCATAGAACCAAGATACATTACACCGATTCTATCAGATATATGCTTAACCATTGAAAGGTCATGTGAAATGAACATGTAGGTTAAGTGTTTTTCTCTTTGCAATTCTATTAAAAGGTTAACTACTTGAGCCTGAATACTAACGTCAAGTGCAGATATCGGTTCGTCACACACAATAAACTCTGGTTCAACAGCTAGTGCTCTTGCGATACCGATTCTTTGTCTTTGTCCTCCTGATAGCTCATGAGGGAATCTTGCACCGTGCTCAGAGTTAAGTCCTACGGTTTTTAATAGTTCTGTAACCCTTTCTTGAATTTCGTCTTCTTTAAGTTTCTTAAAATGTACCCTTAGTCCTTCACCTATAATGTCACCTACTGTCATCTTAGGGTCAAGGGATGCGTAAGGGTCTTGAAAGATCATTTGAGCTTTTTTCTTAAATTCTCTTTGTTCTTTAGCAGTGAACTTTGTAATGTCCTTTCCGCTATATAGTATTTGACCGTCTGTTGGGTCATACACTTTTATAACAGTTCTACCACAGGTTGTCTTCCCACATCCTGACTCCCCTACTATACCAAGGGTTTCACCTTTATAAATCTTTAGTGATACATCTTCAACTGCCTTTACTGTTTTTTTATTTCCAATAGGGAAGAACTTATCTAGGTTTTTTAACTCAATAAGTACTTCTCTATCTTTATTTTCATTAATTTGTTCTGTATTCATTGTTCACCTCTAGTATGGTCTTTCTACTTCAGGAGCCAATTCATGATGTAACCAACACTTACTGCAATGAGTTTCAGAATACTCATGAGTTGGAGGTTTTTGTTCTCTACAAATTTCCATTGCATAGTCACATCTTGGTGCAAATGGACATCCAGGTATATCAAGTAATAAGTCCGGTGGTGTTCCTCCTAAAGCATAAAGAGTTTCTTTGTCTTTAGAGTCCAGTCTTGGAACTGACATTAGTAGTGCCCATGTATATGGATGCTTTGCATTTCCAAATATTTCAGTCACAGTACCTGTTTCCATAATCTCTCCAGCATACATTACCTGTATTCTGTCAGCAAAATCAGCCACAACTCCAAGGTCGTGAGTTACAAGCACTGTTGCGGTGTTGTTCTTTTCCTTCAACACTCTTAACAAGTCAAGAATTTGTGCTTGAATTGTTACATCAAGTGCTGTAGTAGGTTCGTCCGCTAAGATTACCTTTGGGTTACATGCAAGGGCTATAGCTATCATAACCCTTTGTCTCATTCCACCTGAAAGTTCGTGAGGATATTGTTTAACCCTCTCTTCAGGGTTTGGAATATTAACAAGCTTTAAAAGTCTAATTGTCTCTTTTTTGATTTCATCGCTTGAAAGTTTAGTATGAAGCTTTAAAGACTCACCTATTTGCTTTCCAATTTTCATTGTTGGGTTAAGTGAAGTCATAGGGTCTTGGAATATCATTGCCACGTCAGAACCTTGATACTCTTTGATTCTCTTTTTAGACATCTTTAATACTTCTTCATCTAAATACTTTATGGATGAACCTTCTTTTATAATAGCTGATTGCTTTGGAAGAATTTGAAGTATTGCCTTAGATGCAACTGTCTTTCCTGAACCTGATTCTCCTACTATGGCAAGTGTTTCACCTTCGTGAATGTCAAAGCTAATTCCTCTTACAGCTTTAACTTCACCAGCATATGTGTTGAATGAAACATGTAGATCTTTAACGTCTATTATTTTTCTTCTTTCATGCATCACTTGTTGTTCTTTATTTATAGTTTCTTTATTATCAATGATTGTATTGTTTTCTGTCATGATTACCTACTTTCTAAGGTTTGGATCCAGTGCGTCTCTTAGACCGTCACCTAATAGTGTAAATGAAAGCATTGTCAATGCTATTGTTAGTGCAGGGAAGAATAATTGATAAGGATAGAATTGGAATTTTTGTTGAGCGGACGCCGCCATAGCTCCCCAAGAAGTTTCTGGAGGGGCAACTCCAAGTCCTAAATAACTTAAAAATGCTTCACTGAATATATATCCTGGTATATCGAAGGAAATTGAAACCAAGATAACATTTAATGTGTTTGGAATTAAATGTCTCATGATTATGTTCTTATTTGATACACCAAGTACGTCTGCAGCTAATATAAAGTCTTGTTGTTTTAATGATAGAATTTGTCCTCTAACAAGTCTTGCAAGTCCACACCAACCAGTTATGGTCATGGCAATAATAAGTGTATGAATACCTTGTGAGTCCATGGCAAGTCTTACTATGATAACAACAAGAAGATATGGTAGTGAGAAAAGAATTTCTACAATTCTCATCATGATATTATCTACTCTACCTCCAAAGTATGCAGAAACTGCACCATAGATAGAGCCTATTATCGTACTTATAATTGCACCACAGATACCAATGAAGATGGAAATTCTACCACCTCTCCAAAGTCTTGTGAATACATCTCTTCCTATTTCATCTGTCCCAAACCAAAATTCAGATCCTGGCTTAGTATTAGGTGCTCCTACAATATCCTTAAAGTTATACTTAGAAATCATAGGTCCTATAATTACCATTATGGTTAAAAATATTAGTATTATAAATGCAAGCATGGCAGTTTTATTTTGTTTAAATCTTCTCCACGCATCTGACCAGTAGGTTACAACAGGTCTTGCTATAAATTCTGCATCTCCCTGGTCCTTAGGCACTCTTTTAAATTTACTTTTATCTATACTTTCCATCTTTGTCTCCTAGCTATCTACTCTAATTCTTGGGTCGGCAACGGTATATAGAATATCAACTAATAGTTGTGCTACTAAGAATAATGCAGCATAGAACACAGTTGTACCGATAATCATTGGGTAATCACGAGTTTGGATAGCACTTACAAAGTAGAAACCAAGTCCCGGAATACCAAACATTGTTTCAATAATGAATGAACCTGTAAATATACCTACAATTTGTGGTCCTATTATTGTAATAACAGGTAGTATGGCGTTTCTAATAACATGCTTAATTATGATGTTAAATCTTGAAACACCTTTTGCTTCAGCTGTAAGGATATAGTCTTCATTCAATACTTCAAGAACATTACTTCTCATATATCTTGCATATGTTGCAATTGAACCAAAGCACATTGCAAGGGACGGTAAAACAGTATATTTGAACATACCTGGTCTATAACCGGATGTTGGGAACAATTTCAATTTTACCGCAAAGTAAAGTTGAAGTAGTGAACCCATTATAAATACCGGGATAGTTACTCCTAGTATAGCGATGACGCTTACTATGTAATCCGGCCATCTACCCCTGTTTAACGCTGCTATTATACCAAGAACTATACCTATTGATAGCCCTATAATCATGGCTTGTCCACCAATTCTACCTGAAACCGGTGCAGTTTCCTTTATAACTGTGGATACTTCTCTACCTGGATACTTGATTGATGAACCTAAGTCTCCCTTTGTTAATACATTTTTTAAGAAAATTGCATATTGTTCGTGGACCGGTTTATCAAGACCATATTTCTTCTTATAGTTTTCTATGGTTTGTGGTGGTAATGTCTTACCCATTGCAGATAGTGGGTCCCCTTGAATGTTATGCATTAAAAAGAATGTTACAGTGGTAATTATGAATAAGGTTATTACCATGTATAAAAATCTTTTTCCTATATACTTTAACATCTTAACCTCCTAAATCAGGTGGCTTTCGCCACCTGAAATTTATTTTTCCTCAACTATGGTCTAGCTGAAGTATCAATTGTTTTAAAGCCAGTGCTTGTGAAGTCTGAGAATGTTACTCCCTTTACATAATCGTAGTAGTATGAGTTTGTACTAGCTCCGATTAGTGGAATAACAACTGATTGATCTACAAGCATCTTGTCTGCTTCTTTGTATAATTCAGTTGCTTTAGCTGTGTCTTTTTCAACAGCTGCTTCGTCAACTAACTTGTCATAATCTGCACTTGCCCATCCTGTGTTAACAGCGCCTGCATTTGTCTTGAATAATGAAAGCATTGCTGATGGGTCATTGTAGTCTGCTGTCCATGCAAGGTATCCTAATTGGTAATCACCTTTTTGGATTCTACCTGCAAGAATTGGCCATTCCATAGTTTCTAGTTCAACGTTAATACCTAAATTATTGTTTAGGTTTTGTTGAATAAATTCGTTTATCATCTTAACTCTTGGGTTATTTACATAGATAAGAGTTAATTTAACTTGTGCTGGATCTTCTCCAAGTCCTAATTCTTTAAGACCTTCAATTAAAAGAGCTTTTGCATCAGGATTTGCAGATTTTAATCCATCAAATGAGTCGCCAATTTCATCTCTAAATTCTTTACCATCTAATTGAACTCCATTTGGTACCCATCCCTTTGCTGGAGGAGTAAATCCTTCAGAAAGTAATTTTGAAAGGCCTTCTCTATCAACTGTAAGGTTAATAGCTTGTCTTATCTTTTCATTCTTTAGTATAGGGTCAGTGTGGTTAACTGCTAAATAGTCAACTGCTGGAATACTAACTGGTTCGCTCTTAACATTTTCAATGTCTTTGAACTTAGCTACCCATTCAGGAATGTTAGTTCTAACTGCATCAACTTCTCCTACTGAGAAAGAGTTCATGATAGTGTTAGTATCTGTCATGATAGGTAGGTTTACAGTTTGTAGATGAACGTTTTCTTTATCCCAATAGTCTTCGTTCTTTTCAAGAGTTAATCTTGAGTTGTGAGTCCATTCAGTTAATTTGAAAGGTCCACATGAAAGAACTGTATCTGGTTCTGCACCATATTTTTCGCCATATTTTTCAACTAGATCTTGTCTACATGGTAGCATTACTCTAAAAGGAACTAAAGTTAAGAAGTATGCTACTGGAGAATCTAAAGTTACTTCTAATGTTAAATCATCAACAGCTTTTACACCTAGTTCGTCAACAGGAGCTTTCCCTGAGTTAACTTCACCAAAGTTTTTAATAGGTGCAAGTAGGAACGCTGATTCAGAACCTGTGTCTGGATTTGCTGCTCTCTTGATTCCATATTCGAAATCCTTTGCAGTTAGTGGTTCTCCGTCTTCCCATTTCATTCCTTCTCTAAGTTTGAATGTATATGTTAAGCCGTCTTCTGAAACTTCATAGCTTTCAGCTGCTGCTGGAACTACTTCATTTGATCCATCTTCTTTTTCAGCCATTCTAAGTAGTGGTTCAGTAATATTGTTTATGATTTTATTACCATATACGTCAGATCCCTTTTGAGCGTCCAATGTAGTTGGCTCACTGTCTAATAGGGAATTGTAGTATTGTTCTCCACCATTTCCTCCTGCTACAGGTTTACCATCAGAACCAGTAGCATTTTTGTTAGCTCCACCACATGCAGTTACAAATAACATCATACCTGCAAGTACAAGTGAAAGAGCTTTTTTCTTTCCATTCATCGTATTATTCCTCCTTAAGAATATAAATAAGAATTTAAATTATACAGAAACCTTAAATCCCTTTGAGAAAACGATTTGAATTTAAATAAAAAACATTTTCAAAATCAAATTTGATTCAGTTTTCTGTAGAACTCATTGTTAATTATAACACATGTTTTAGCCATTTCAACCATAAATAACGCTAATTAATGAATAGGCAAAAATATATATCTATTTAAAACTTAACACTATAAAAATACTTAAGCCACGCTTATTCTATAAGTTATATAGCTTTAACGTGGCCCATCATTCTATTTAGCAAAATATCAATATTTAAAAGAGTTTTACTTTTTTATTAGTCATTTATGAATTTTTAACCTCTCTAAAATTTAATCAAAATTTTCTTTTTTCTTTTTGTAAAAATAAATAATAAAAATTATTACAACTAGTCCTATGATTACTAAAGTATAATCCTTTGTAATAGTTTCAATAAAGGTCCAATTCTCTCCAAGCTTCATGCCTGCGAAAATGATTATTGCATTCCAAATTAAAGAGCCTAGTCCAGTCAAAACTATAAATTCAATCAAATTCATACCAAACATCCCGGCAGGTATGGACACCATTGATCTAAAGATAGGAACCATCCTTAATATGAATACTGATATTCTTTCATGTTTAACATAAATATTTTTAATTTTAGTTAGGGTATTGTTATCAATTCTCAACATCTTATCCTTTCCAATAAATGCATTTCTAACTTTAGGTCGGTTTATATACTTGCCAATATAATAAAGCACAACTGCTCCTAGCACAGAGCCAAGCGTTGATGCAAGTAGCACCGAAATGAAGGTGAGTTTTGTTGTGGATATAAAAAGTCCGCCAATACCTAAAACCGCTTCCGATGGTATAGGTGGAAAAATATTTTCAATAAAAATTAATAAGAAAATTCCAAAGCTTCCAAACTTTTCTATTAGATTTAAAAATAATTGATTCATGATTTCCTCCAAAATAAATTATATCAAATAGCAGGACTCAATACTAATTGTGGAAATTTTTCTCAAATCTGTTTCTTCTCAACTGTAATAAAAAAAGAAACCTCTTAAGTAAGGTTTCTCTTATTTTTTTGATTTAACTTTTTTCAATCGGAAGAACTCTTCAATATCTTTCTCTTCCAATATCTCTTCAAGTTTTTTTATATTTCTTTGTAACTTTGGTATTTGTATCTTGTCCAGTGCATTGGCCCTCTTTTGTGTCTTGTTTATTTCATTGGCCAAATTGTAAACTGCATTTTCAATTTCAGTCAACTTGTAAATTAACTTTCTAAGCTTTTTAAATTCAATTAAAAGTCTGTCAAAGCCTGGATAGGTGTCGTGGATACCAAAGCTAAGTGTTGTTTTTTTATCGTCTTTATCAAGTATTATCTTAGGGACAGTTGCACCCATTACGGACTTATACAAAATGTCGTAGTCTTTTTCCAAAGAGATGGCGTCAATAATATTGTCCAAGTTCTCTTTCCCAAGTACGAGATTCACTTGATTTAAAAGTTCATATGCCTTTGAAAATTGTTCTTCAATATTTTTTTGAACTTCCTTGGCTTCATCAACTAAAGTCATCATTTCCTTTATTAGAACGACTCTCTTTCTATCTAAAAGATTGTATCCCTTTTTGGCAAAGTTCAAAGACTTCTTCAATTTAATTAAGTTGCCCTTGGTATATGCCATGTTGTTCTTAGCCATTTAAATCACCTTTTTAGATACTTTTCTTTTAATTTTGGATCTAGTCTATCAAGCTGTTCATCGGGTAAAATTTTCATAAGCTCCCATGCAAGGTCCAATGTTTCTATGATACTTCTGTTTTCGTACGGATCTTGTTTTACAAATTTCTCTTCAAACTCTTCTCCAAATTTCAAAATCTTCTTGTCCGAATCTTGTAAGTCGTCTTCTCCAAGTATTTGAGCAAGGTCTCTTACTTCTTGTACCTTTGAATAGGATGCAAAAAGTTGGTTTGCAACATCTTGATGGTCTTCCCTTGTGTAGCCTTCTCCAATACCATCTTTCATAAGTCTTGATAGTGAAGGAAGTACATTTATTGGTGGATATACATCTTTAAAGGTAAGTTGTGGGTCCAATGCGACTTGCCCCTCTGTAATATAACCTGTTAAGTCTGGGATTGGGTGTGTAATATCTCCATTTGGCATGGTAAGAATTGGTATAAGTGTTAATGAACCCTTATGTCCCTTAAGCATACCCGCCCTTTCATATAGACTGGCAAGGTCTGAATACATGTATCCAGGGTAGCCCTTTCTACTTGGCACCTCTTCCCTTAGTGAAGATACTTCTCTAAGAGCTTCTCCATATGAAGTAATGTCTGTCATTAGCACAAGAACATGTTTATTTTCTTCAAATGCAAGATACTCCGCAGCTGTAAGTGCACATTTAGGTACAATAAGTCTTTCCATAATTGGATCATCTGCATAATTTAAAAACATTACTACATTTCCAATTACACCGGAGTTTCTAAATTCATTTTCAAAATAAATTCCTTCGTCGTGCTTTACACCTATGGCTGCAAACACTATGCAAAAGTCTTCATCTTCATTATTATCGCCAGTATTAACTACCCTTGCTTGTCTTATGATTTGAGATGCAAGCTTGTTATGGTCCAAGCCATTTTCAGAAAATATTGGAAGCTTTTGTCCTCTAATAAGTGTTGTTAAGCAGTCTATTGTTGAAATTCCTGTTTGAATAAAGTTTCTTGGATAAACCCTTGCAACGGGGTTCATTGGTCTACCGTTGATGTTATAAAGTTTTTTAGAATAGATATCTCCAAGGCCATCAATAGGCTCGCCTATTCCATTAAACTTTCTTCCCAATATGTCCTTTGATAGAGGAAGTTCAAATGGTTTTGTTGTAAAAGAAACTTCTGTATTATTTGAGGACATTCCAGTCAAGTCACCAAAAACTTGTATTTGTGCTGTCTCTCCTCTTATGGCTAAAACCTGTCCAAGGAAAGTTTTATCTTCAAACTCAACCTTTACAAGTTCGCCATAAAACATATCCTTAACATTTTCTATTTCAATTAATGAACTCTTTATCTTTGAAGCTTTAATGTATTTCTTAATCATCTAAGCCTCCTTCGTTATATCTGCTTTCAAGATTTTCAAAAAATTGTTCTATTTCTTCTTTCAATTCATCTATCTTTTCAAGCTTGTCATTTTCGATATTGTACTTCATTCCAACTATTTTTGTGTATATTTCTGAGGATGTGATTTCATTAATAGGAATGTTCTTCTTTACAGCTTCAAGACCAAGGTCGTAAAACTCTTTTATAACTTCAAGCATCTTGTACTGTTTCAACAAAGGCACATAGGAATCTATTTTATTAAAGGCATTTTGTTGTAAAAATCCTACTTTAATCATCTTTGCAACAAATAGAGTAAGCCTTTGGTCATCTGGTAGTACATCTTCACCTATAAGCATTACAATTTCTTGAAGCTTGTCTTCTTCAAATAAAATCTTCATCATTTTATTTTTCAAAGTGACCACATCTTTACCAATTAATTCCATGTAGTCCTCTTTTAGCTCGTCACTGTACTTTGAATACGAAGTCAACCAGTTAATGGCAGGATAGTGTCTTGCATATGCAAGCTCTTTATCAAGACCCAAAAATACATTTACATATCTCTTTGTATTCTCAGTAACAGGTTCCGAAAAGTCTCCCCCCTGAGGAGAAACTGCACCGATTATTGTTACAGAACCAAGTTCGTTTCCTAATGTCTTTACATATCCGGCTCTCTCGTAGAAGCCTGCAATCCTTGATGGCAAATATGGAGGGAAACCTTCTTCCGCTGGCATCTCTTCAAGTCTACCTGAAATCTCTCTAAGGGCTTCTGCCCATCTTGAAGTAGAGTCCGCCATTATTGCCACGTCATAGCCCATGTCCCTAAAGTACTCTGCAATTGTGATTCCAGTATAAATGGAAGCTTCTCTTGCAGCTACTGGCATATTTGATGTGTTTGCTATTAAAACAGTTCTCTCCATAAGAGGTCTGCCTGTATTAGGGTCAATAAGCTTAGGAAAGTCTTCAAGAACTTCTGTCATTTCATTTCCTCTTTCGCCACAGCCGATATATACGATTATATCCGCATCACAATACCTTGCGAATTGATGTTGTGTCATGGTTTTACCTGTACCAAATCCTCCAGGTATTGCAACTGTTCCTCCCTTTGCAACTGGGAAAAATACATCTAAAATTCTTTGTCCTGTCTTTAGTAGTTTTGAAACTTCAAGTCTTTCCTCAATTGGTCTTGGAAATTTTATTGGCCATTCTTGATATAACTTAACTTCATGAAGCTCTTTGCTTTCGTCTTCTATCTTTAGAATAACTTCGTTTATATTGTATTTTCCAGATGGCTTTACATCTACAGCCCTTCCCTTAACTCCATATGGAACTAAGATCTTATGGGTTATTGCTTCAGTTTCTTTAATAGTTGCAACCACTTCTCCTTGAGAGATTAGTCCACCTTCTTTAACTATAACGTCCACATCCCAAAGTTTTTCTTCATCAAGGGACATAAGGCCAATGCCTTCTGGTATAAACTCTCCATACTTCTCTTCAATAACCTTTAAAGGCCTTTCAATCCCGTCAAACATATTTCCTATAAGACCTGGGCCTAGCTTAACTGAAAGCGGCATATTTGTATGAACCACTTCGTCTCCGGCGCTTAGTCCTTGAGTGTCTTCATAAACCTGTATAGTTCCTTCGTCATCGTCTAAGGAGATTACCTCTCCTATTAACTTCTTTGGTCCAACTAGAACCATCTCTTTTGCTTGGAAGTTTGACATGTTATTTGCATTTATAACTGGTCCATTTATAGATGTAACAATTGCATTATTTTCCATCTACCTTACCTCCCACTTTGTTTATGAAATCTTGAATGACAAAACCAATCGCCTTTCTATTGATCTTTACAAATTCACTTATTGTGTTATCCACAATACTATTTTCTTTCTTATTTTCTAAAGTGTAGCCGCCTATAACATCATCTTTCAAAATTTTAATCTTTGATTCATCAAGAGAAAGTCTCTTTGCATCATTTGAAGTAAGTCCTATTGAAAAATCTGGATTGTTATAATAAGGCATAACTTTCTCCTTTAAACCTTCCACATATTTTTCTTCTGTAACATAGGACTTATATTGATTTAAAATATCTTTGTTAATATCTTCAATCATTCTCTCTCTAAATTTAAGAATTTCTTCTCTACTCTTATTTTCTTGAATTTGAATCTTTTCATTTATATCTTTAGTGATATCTCTTTCTTTCTTGGAAACTAGTAATTCAAATTGATTTTCCTTTTCTTCTTTGAACTCCATAAAGTCGTCGCTTAATTTAGAATAGAGTTTTTGATAATGTTCTTCTAGCTCTTCTTTCTTTTTGTCATAAGTTACCTTTTTAAATAACTCATATTTATTTTCAAGTAAAATCATAATATCACCTAGTCAATCTTTACACCTAAGGACTCTTTAACAGATCTTAGTATAAAATCCTTATCTCTTAATCCACCTTGCCCTGGAATTACAACAATCAGTGGTTTTGCTTTACGCTTTTTTCTATGCTCAATTAGCAAATCATGTACTATTTCAGAAACATCTTCCGTCAATATTACAGTCCCGATTTTTTCTTCTTTTAGAGTCTTTTTAAAAATACTTCTCAAGTTTTCTCTGTCTTTACTGAATGTTCCCCTAATTCCTGAAAGTTTTAATCCCTGAACAATGCTTTTGTCATTTGATATAAGGTAGGAATACATTATAATCTTCCAAGAATCATGATGGAAATTACAAGGCCGTAAATTGCGATACCTTCCGCAAGACCAACATAGATAAGTGTTTTACCAAGAAGTGTATCGTCTTCTGAAACTGCACCTAGAGCTGCAGAACCTACTACACCTACTGCATAACCTGTACCTATTGTTGCCATACCTGTTGAAAGAGCTGCCGCCAACATTCCAAGTCCGTTAGATGATCCTTCAGCTGATGTTGCTGCAAGGGATGAGTCTGGTGAAATTATAATAAGAGCCATAAGTATTAATGGTATAAAGCTCAATAAGTTCACTCCCAATGCTCTCTTTAACTTTCTCTTTGAGTTGTCTCTATTATTATTTTTTAAATAAATTCCTGATGCTATTGTGGTTAAGACCACTACTATTGATAATCCTATAATAAATTCCATTTCTTCCTCCTAAAATACGTTTTTGTCGGGAACAAATTCCCTTCCGTCTCCAATGTAGTATTTGCTAAACATTTCGTAATATTCAAGTCTTAGTGATTGAATAAATACAATTAGCCCTTCCAGACCAAGTATTACAATATTTCCTATAATTATCATTGCGATAGAACCACTCTTTGTGCCAATCATATTTCCAATAGTTGAAAAAGCTAAGAATAGACCAACGTGATTTATTGCAAAAGCTCCAACCCTGATAAAGGAAATGGTTCCTGAAAATATTGAAATTATTGTTTCAACAATTGAAAAGCTAGATTCAATAAAATATCCGCTTGGTAAATCCGTTTCTTCTTTTAGTATAAATTTTTGGTAAAGTACTTTTTTTAAAACCATTGCTAAGATGCATAGAACTGCAACTATTGCGAAAAGATATAGTACAAAGTTATTCAATCTAAATAGCTTTGTACTGGCAATTCCTAGAATTGATATATATAGTAAAAATCCTGCAACGCCCTTTTCTCCAAAGTAAAGTTCTTCAAAATTTTTAGTTCTAACAAAATTAATTACTCCTAGGGAGTAACTCATTATAAGTAAAACAACTCCTAGAGCTATTGCCATTATAAGAATTGTGTTTATATTTTCATATGGATTGAATAAAATTGGCTTTATAATTGTTTCAAGGCCAAATACAGAGCCATATAAAAATCCAAATATTGTTGAACTTAATCCAAGCCTAGTAACAAGTCCTCCAAAGTCTCTATTTATAAACTTGCCAACCAATATGCCAGCAATGGCAAAGAAAAGTCCTTGTCCCACATCTCCAAACATTGAACCAAATAGCAACATATAAGTAATTGCAAAGAAAGGCGTTGGGTCAATTTCTTCATAATTCGGTACCCCATACATCTTTACAAGCAGTTCAAAGGGTTTAAATATACTATTGTTTTTTAACTTTGTCGGTGGTTTGATTTCATAGTCGTCAACTTCGTGGAAAGTTACATCAACCTTGTACTTGCTTGTTAGTTGGTTGTAAAGATATTCGCTGTCCTGTTTCGAAATCCAACCGGCCAAGTAAAAATATCTATCGGAAACTGCCAAAGAGGTCTTTGTGTTTTCAAGATTTAATTTATTATACTTGTCCTTTAAAATTTGAACTATGCCGTCTTCATTGTCCTTTTTATAATCTTCAATAAAGTTTTTGCTCTTTTCTATTTCACGTTCAAGGTCTTTAGTCTCATTGTTGAGTCTTTCAATTATTTCTGAAGGCTTTCTTTCAAATCCTGATGGTATTTTAATTTCCTTAAAGTTTAAAGATCTTAAAACTCTTCCAATATCAACCTCCATATCGCTAGGGTAAATGATAAAATAAACTTCTCCCTCTTTTAAGGCCCCCATGTGAAAAATTGCCGCAAAAATATTTTCGTAGTTCTTCTTTATCCTAAGCCTATCTTCTTTAGATAAAATTCCAAATTTAAAATTGAAATTTTTTAAATCCAAAAGTTTTGCCATGGAGATATTTATATTGCCAAACATATGGAATATATCCATGTCTCTATTTTTTTCTTCTAATCTCACTTCAAGACTATCTAAATTTTCCATCTCATCGGAAATCTTTTCAAAATCAGACTCTGAAATAGGCGTACTTGAACTTCTTAAATACTTTTTATTGTTTAAATCAATATTCAAATGATTACAGAAATTATCAAGCTTTTCCTTTTCTTCATTTAAATTTAAATCGCCATGATATTTTTTTATATAGTTAAAGTCGATGGCCATATTGACATTTTCACTGCTTATTGGAAACATAAACTGGCTATTTTCGATTAACTCTGATGCTTCAATTATCTCGGTGGTTTTTGAATTTACAATATCTTTTAAGATATTTTCCATATCCTCAATCTTCCCGATAACATTCATCATGTACATTCTTTGAGATTTCATTATAACCTCCTTTCTTCATAACAAATCAAATAGTTCTTTATATCTTCATTATTCATTTTTAATTCTTTCCCCTGAATTATTACCATGATATCTTTAATTTGAAACTCATAGATTAAAACATACCCCAGTGCTTTGCCCATGTCGAACTGCATACTTTTTAAATATTCTTTGAACCTTGCATATAAAAATTTATCATTATTAAGGCTCATTTCAATATCTGTGCCTTCGCCGGCAAAAAACTTTACACTATACTCAGTTCCCTTTACAAAATTTAAAAAGGATTCTAGGTCCATCTTTGACATTTCTAAAAGATTGTCCACTCCAAACTTTAAACCTCTAAAGATGCTGTAGTTATATATTAAAGTATCATCAACATCATAGTACTTCTTAGCTCTATATATCCAAGTTAGATTTTTTAAATCTATTATGGTTCCAAAGAGTTCTTTAGCTTTTTTTCTACTCTTTTTATCAAGCTTATCACAATATTTATAAATATCTGAATAGTGAAACCTATCTAAGGACATTTCCAAGTAAAAAAGAATTTCTCCTCCTATTTTTTCGTTGTAACTTCTTATATAGTCGTAATATCTTTCCTTACTTAAAGATTTTATAAAGTCTGTAATAGTTATGCCTTGGTTAACGGAATTATAAAAGCCTTCTTCTATAACAAAGTTTTCTTTGGCTAAATTTTCATTGCTGTTGTAAATATTTCTTACGGCCTTTTTAACATCATCAATTTTGTACCTATCTATCATTAAGTCCATAAGTACTTTGTACTCATTAGCCATAAAATTACTTAAAGCCTCCATCTTTTCAATTAGAATCCTCTTTATATGCACAGATAGATAATCTAATTCTTGAAAATCGGTGGCTTTAATAAATTCTTTCTCCATTAGAAAGTTTAATATTTCTCTTTGTGATAAATTCAATATATAATCATAGTCAGAACTCTTTAGCAAATTCTTTCCCATGCCAGATATCTTGGTATTAACAGCAGAAAAATCTTTAGCTCCTGCCATCTTTAAAATCACCTTCCAAAACCGTTTTGGTTATATAATCTATTATTCCAGGTTTTTCTAAACGGTATCTTTCCATAATAAGATCCAGTTTCTTTTCCAGGGAATTTTCAATCTCATGCTCCCTAGATTTATAATCACTCTTAACTCCTTCTTCAAAGGCCTGAATCCTATTATCAAGCTTTTGTTCAAGTTTCTTTTCAAAATCCGCTTTTGATTTGTTAAAACTTGACCTTAGCTCTTGTTCCTTTTGTCGATACTCCTCGTCTAGAGATGAAGTCATTTCATCAAGTTCTACAATTTTTTCTATAAATTCATTCATCTCTTACCTCCTCCTAATTAATAATATACCTTAAAAACAAATATGTTAAATTCAAATCGTTTTCTTTTTAAATATTTCTTGCTATTTATTACGTTTTCTTAACATTTTTTTGCTGTATTAGATTATTATACACAATCTCAAACTAACTATTTTTCTAAATTGCCAAATTTAAAGATTTTATTTTTAACTAGTAAACGATGACTAAATAATTATTTAATTTAGTAAATTTAGATTATCAAAAAAAGACCCTCACAGCAAGGTCTTTTCGTAAATTAATTTGTATATTGATTGTATCTCTTTATATTTTCTTCAGTAAGAAACTCATAGGCTTCATTTACCTTTTGAAACATCTCCGTTGCAGATTCACTCTTATTTATATCTGGATGATACTTCTTTGCCATCTTTCTGTAGGCTGTTTTAACCTCATAAGCATTTGTATTAACTGGTACTTCTAAAATTGCACAACTCTTTTCATATTTCTTTTTAAAATCTTCCAGTGGATTAGAGTAGTTTTGACTTTGATTTTGATAGTATCCACCATATCCATTTGAATTTTGTTGACCAGTTCTGTAGGTCCTATAATATGTTCCTGAGCCTTCTGCAAAATTTCTAAATACCTCTTCCCAAAATTCATTTTGAGCCCTTTCTTGCTCTTGTCTTCTTCTCTCTTCTTCTTCTTTTTTATCTCTATAGGCCTTTTTAAATTCTTGATAGCTCTTATAGTTTTCCCTATTATTAATTAAATAGTCTCCATAGTTCCTCAAGAATTCAACTGCGGAGTAATGTAAAAACTCTAAATAAGAAATAAATTTTCGACCAAGTAGTGGTATTACAATAAAAAATACAAACACCAACAAGAAAGCCGGTAGATATATAATTAATATCGGTAAGAAAAATACAAAACCTGAACAAGCTAGTACTGCCACTATGCTAAGTACAGATTTACCAAGTCCCGATATAACATCAACAATTACTTGAAGTACCTTTATTAATCCGCCTATTAAAAAGTCCAGTACATCTGCAAGCACCATGATGAACTTTCCCCATATTTCTCTCATATTTCACCTTCTTACACATAATATAAAAATTATATCATCTAATACCCCATTTTCAAAATAAAAAAGAGATAGACTTTCGCCTACCTCTTAATAATCTATAGTTTTGGTTTTTTCTCATATGAAGTGTGAAGTAATTCTATTGCAAGTGGGCTTGCAACTCCACCAAAGAACTCATCATAAAGCTTTTGAACTTTTTCGTTCTCATGAGATTTTCTCTTTGCTTTATTCTTGTCTATGGAGTAAATTCCCTCTGCTCTCTTCTTTAATATGGACAGGTCACCATGGTGATATGGTTGTCCACCTCCACCTATACATCCTCCTGGACAAGCCATTACTTCTATTGCGTGAATTTCTTCTTCGCCACTTTGTACTTTTTCAAGTAATCTTCTCGTATTACCCAGGCCGTTAGCAACTGCTATTCTAATTTTTTTACCGTCAATTTCAACTTCAGTTTCCTTAATTCCTGTAAGTCCTCTAAGGTCTGTAAATTCTAGTTCCCCAAGTTCTTCTCCAGTAATCTTTTCGTATGCAGTTCTAACAGTAGCTTCAATTACTCCACCTGTTGCTCCAAAGATTGCTCCCGCTCCTGTTGACTCTCCCAATGGATCGTCAAAGTCTTCATCTTCAAGCTCTTGGAAGTTAATTCCCGCTTCTTTTATCATTGATGCAAGCTCTCTTGTTGTGATTACAACGTCAACGTCTGAGTTACCATCTGATTCTAGTTCTGGTCTTGCAGCTTCAAACTTCTTTGCAATACATGGCATAATTGATACTACAACCAAGTCCTTAGGTTCAATTCCCATCTTTTCACATAGATAGGACTTTGCAACTGCACCAAACATTTCGTGAGGACTCTTACAGCTACTTGGAATGTCAATTAAGTCACTAAATTGTTGCTCCATAAAGTTAACCCAACCTGGACAACATGATGTTAATATAGGAAGGGTTCCATTGCCCTTTAATCTTTCTACAAATTCGTTTGACTCTTCCATTATTGAATTAAAAACCAAGTAATAATACTTGGTTTTTTATGATAGTATTTCAATAACATTTTTATTTGCTGCGGACTTTGCTGGAGCATAAGAGAACACAACTCCTATTACAAGTGAAATTAGTAGCGCCACAACTATTGGGCCAACTTCAACCGCTGCTTTAAATGGAAGAAATGCAGAAATAATCATTGCCATTAGCAGGCCAAAGAGGTATCCGAAAATTCCTCCGATAACTGTCACCACAATTCCCTCCAGTAAAAATTGCATGGTAATATTTCCCTTTGTTGCTCCTATAGCACGCCTTATTCCAATCTCTTTCGTTCTTTCTGAAACTGAAATAAACATCATGTTCATCATTCCTATTCCCGCAATAAATAGAGATATTCCTCCGATTAGTGCAATGAATATGGTTATTTGATTTAAAACCTTTGATATACCTTCAAGCATCTCGGAGATATCAAAGTAATTATAAGTTCCTAAGTCCTTCATTGAACCACTAGATTTTAATTTGTCCACAACTTCTTTAGCAGTGTCCTTCACGCTTACTCCCGATTCTAAAAACACTTGGATACCTGGTGAATTCCTCTCTTCAGGTCTAAGGCTCTCGTAGGTTTGTTTTGGTATGGATATATCCGAAAAACCTCCTCCACCTATCCCCATGCTAAAGGCTTCGTCCTCATAAATTCCAACGACTTTATAGCCAACGCCATTTATATTTATTGAAGAACCAAGTTTGTCGTTGTAGTTCTTTAGAATTTCATCTGCCTTTTCTTCGCTCAATATGGCAACTCTCTGTTTCATATCGTTGTCCAGTGAGTTTAGGTTTCTACCTTCCACCATTTCCTTATCTGTACTCTTTACGGTTTCAACCATTGAAGAAGATTTTCCATTTCTAGTTTCAACTTCTAGGTTCTGACTTGCAGACTCATTATTTTCGTTGCTAAACTTTACATCCTTAACCCCAGGAATACTTTTTATTGTGGAAATATCCTCTGAGTTGAAGAATATAATATTTGGATCTTCATACATGCTCTGCTTATTTGGAATGAAAGATATTGCAATGGATACGCTTTCGTCTCCCTCTTCAGTTAAGTTATCCATAACATAGTTTTGAAAGCCATTACCTATGGAAATTATTGTAATAACTGCTCCTATTCCTATGATTATCCCTAGCATTGTAAGGATGGATCTCTTCTTGTTTCTCTTTAAGGCATTTAGTGCATCATAAAATAGTACAGAAAATTTCATTACACATCAGTCCTTTCTCTCAAGTCTCCATCCTTCATATATAAAACCTTGGAACAGTAACTCTTCAAACTTCTGTCATGGGTTACCATAACCACAGTTGTATTATTTTCGCTGTTAAGTCTTTTAAAAATGTCCATTATTTCAATGGAGGTCACCGAGTCCAGAGCTCCAGTAGGTTCGTCTGCCAATAAAAAGTCTGGCCTGTGAACAATAGCTCTTGCTATGGCAACTCTTTGCTTTTGTCCTCCAGAAAGTTGATTTGGATACTTGTCAAGCTTGTCCAATATTCCAACGGAGTCTAGGGCCTTTTCAACTGAGCTCTTTATATCCTTTGGGCTCTTGCCCGCATATAAAAGTGGCAGCTCTACATTTTCTCTCACAGTATAGTTTTCAATTAGATTAAAGTTTTGAAACACAAAACCTACAGCCTTATTTCTAAGCCTTGACATTTCATCATCATCTAAATTTTTTACAGATTGGCCATTAAATATATAGCTTCCTGTAAACTTCCCATCAATGAAACCAATTATATTCATTAGCGTGGACTTCCCAGAACCAGACTCACCCATTATACCGACAAATTCACCTTTTTCAATGTTAAAGCTCACATCCTTCAGGACATGAAGTTTTTCTTCCCCAGTGGTATAAACTTTATTAACCTTTTTGACTTGAATCATTTTGGTCTTTGTCCTTTTCTATGTTTTTGCTATCTGTATCTTTTTCAGTTGAATCTGTTCTGTCTTTTACTTCTACATTTACATTACCACTTTTAGATTTTTCTTCGGTGTTTTTAGTTTCATTTTTATTCTCTTTTTCATCTTTTTGGTCATTACTATCACTAGTCTTTACATCAATAGCTTCACCATCTGAAACACCTGTAATATCTTCAATAATACTATCTCCGAGTTTTAAACCTTTAAGTACCTTGTATGCACCATTTTCTTTCGCAAGTGTAACTTCTACTCTTTTTGCCTTTCCATCTTCATACATATATACATATGTCTTTCCATCTTCCTCTTCCACTGAAGACTCTGGTAAGTAAAGTCCATCTTCCGTGATTTCCACATTTACAGAAAAACCATATTGTATAAATCCATCTGGAATCACATTAAATTCAAACTCTGACATATTGCTTCCAGACTGGGTCCCTGGAATGGCAGCATCTTCCTTAGGCATATTTGATATATAGGACACCCTTCCCTTTTGAGTTTCGCCAGTGGATATTACCTTTAAGTCCACAATGTCGTCTAAGTGAAGTTTCTCAAAGTCAAACTCTGAAACAGAAGACACTATTTTAGTCTCCTTTGAGACTATTTTTATTAGTGGATCAGTCCCTACTTGACTTTGTTCCGCCTTGCTCTTGTCTAAATATACGGTACCCTTTACCTTTGCCTTTTCAACTTCGTATTGTTTGTTTTTTAAGTTTGCAATCTGTTCACTAACTCCGTCCAATTGTGACTTAGCCTCTGACACTGCCCTTTTTGAAGGAGAAATTTGTGCTTCATAAGCCTTTACTTCTTGCTTTGCACCTTCTATAGCAGCCTTAGTCTGTTCTATATCCATCTGTGTCTTGGCATACTCTTCTTGATTGTCAGGATTTAAAGACTTATTTAAAGTGTTGAGCTTTCCTTGAAGATTTGAAAGATTTTTCTTAGCCTCAGCGTAGTCTCCGTTGGCCTTTGAAAGGTCGCTATTTGCAAAACCCAATGAGTTTTTCATAGATTCATATTGTCTTTGAAGTTCGTCAATTTGTTCTTTAACTCCAGGAGTTTCATATTTAAATAGATTTGCTCCCACTTCCACATTGTCCTTATCCTTAACATAATACTCTATAATCTTTCCCTTTGAAGGATCATAAAATATATTTTCTGTTTCTATGGGAACTGAATTTCCAGTAAATGTAATTGGAGCTTTTTTGCTCACAGTGTATAGAGCATACTCCTTATTCGTCTTCTTTTTAGGTAAAAAAAGATTTAAAAGAGCAGCTATAAGTAAAACTACAGCCACTACAGAAATAATTATTTTATTTTTCTTACTCATATACTTCCTCTTCTTCAGGTAACTTCTTTAATTTAGAATTTAAAATAAGCATTCTAATTGAAGGAAGTAGTTTTATTAAAAGTGCAATAAGGGCTATAACAACTACTATACCAATACCTGCAGCTAGTGCGCCCTTTGGTACATTTTCCATTGACTTTGTAACTTCTTCGCTCATCTTTGAAGTAGCTGCACCAGTTTTGTTCATAGATGTTGTAATGCCAGATACAAAACTATAAGCCGCCAAAATTAATGTTAGGGCATAAGGTATAATATCAACTTTTACCTTATCAATAATTCTTTTTCTGTTTTTAAAAGCCATAACTACACAATAAATACCAATAATTACAGTTAAAACAAGTATTATCTTATCAAATGTTGTTGGTTCAAAGTCTGCAGGATTAACTCCTAAATCTTTAAGTGATTCCAATTGTTTTAAGTAGGACTTTGTAATAAAGGTGTCTATTACACTCTTAATTCCAAATAGAGCCGATATTACTGCAATAACCAAATAAAAGTTATTCCAAAATCCCATCTTTTTAAAAATTTCATCTCTCTTCATAAATAACCCTCCTTAGTGTATTAGCATTATGATACATTAATAATACCATCTATTTTTACTTTTGTAAACAACTTTACTAATATTTTGCAAAATTTTCATAAAAAAAAAGAGATGGATAACCATCTCTAAATTTTTATCTCTATAACTTCATTTCCTTTTAAAGTTTTTTTCAAGTCTATTAGCCTTTGGTTTGAAGAACCTCTAAATTTTAATTTCAAATCTTTTAAATCTTCAACAAATGGACCATCAACTAATACATCGCAGTTTTCTAAAATCTTTTTAGAGTCTCTGTCTTTAATTAATTTTTCATAGACGTATCCAGAAAAGATCCAAATGCTTTTATCAGTGTTTGCTCTTATATATTCTACCTTTTCACAAAGCTCATGTGCACTGTCAAATGGTTCTCCTCCCAATATGGTAAGGCCTTCAACTTCTTCTTTAGAAAGATTTTTTAAAATTTTTTCCGTAACTTCATCTGTCCACAAATTTCCAAACTCAAAGTCTTGGTACTCAGGGTTAAAACAATTTTTGCAACCTATGGTGCATCCCGTTACAAAAATTGTAGTTCTTATGCCTGGGCCATTTGCCACATCATAATCTCTAATCTGAGCAAATCTCATTAGATGTGAAGAACCCTTTCTTTAATCTCTTTAGTTCTTCCCTCGTTCCAGAAGTTTTCTCCAAGATAACCACAGGTTCTTCTAGTTACATTCATCTTTGAAGTGTCTTGGTTATGACATTGTGGACAGGTCCAATTATTATTTTCATCAAGAACTATTTCTCCATCGTATCCACAAATTTGGCAGTAGTCTGACTTTGTGTTGAACTCTGCATATTGTATGTGTTCATAGATGTATGAAACCATTGTTTCAAGGGCCTCTAAGTTATGTGACATATTTGGAATTTCCGCATATGAAATACATCCGCCCCTTGAAAGGTCTTGGAATTGTGCTTCAAATTCAAACTTTGAAAACACATCTATATTTTCTCTAACGTCAACATGGAATGAATTTATATAATATCCCTTGTCTGTAACGTCTTTAATAACGCCAAATCTCTTTCTGTCAATGGAGTTAAATCTGTGAGTTAGTGACTCTGCAGGTGTGCCGTATAATGCAAAGCCAAGACCTGTTTCAGCTTTCCATTCGTTTACCTTTTCATTTAACTTTTTCATAACCTTTAGGGCAAACTCTGTTCCCTTAGGATCCGTATGGCTAACTCCCTTAGTTAGTAAAGTCGCTTCATAAACTCCGATGTATCCAAGGGTTACTGTGGCATAGCCATTTATTAATAGCTCTTGTATTGATTCGTGCTTTCCAAGTCTTGCTATGGCTCCATGTTGCCAATGAATTGGACTTGAGTCGGAGTTTGCTCTTTGTAACAATTCATATCTTAGCATACAAACTTTTTTACAAAGTTCCAGTCTCTTTTCCAAAATATGGAAGAATTTTTCTTCATTTCCCTCTGCAAGAATACCAATTTGTGGAAGGTTTATTGTAACAACGCCCATGTTAAATCTTCCATCAAATTTATAATTTCCATGTTCATCTTGCCATGGTGAAAGGAATGCTCTACATCCCATTGGTGAAAATACATTGCCTTCATAGTTTTCTCTCATCTTCTTAGCTGAGATATAGTCTGGGTACATTCTCTTTGCAGTACATCTTATTGAAAGTGCTGTTAAGTAGTAGTACTTGCTGTCCTTATGAATATTATTTTCATCCAATACATATATCAATTTAGGGAATGCCGGTGTAACATATACACCAACTTCATTTTTTATACCTTCAATTCTCTGTTTTAAAATTTCCTCAATTATTCTAGCAACTTCTTCTTCATACTCGCTACCATCTTCAATATGCATAAATAAAGTTACAAATGGAGCTTGTCCATTGCTTGTCATAAGGGTATTTATTTGATATTGAATTGTTTGAATACCAGACTCCAAATCCTTTTGAGTCATCTCTTCAGCCATTTTTTCAGCTAGAGTAAGGTCCTTCATAACACTTAGTGCAAGGTTTAAATTCTTTTCATAAGATCTTCTTAAATACTTTCCTAGACACTTAATGTCGATACTTTGGCCACCATATTGATTTGATGCAATTTGTGCAATGATTTGAGTCATTACATTACATGCAACTTGAAATGACTTTGGAGATTCAATCATCTTACCATTAACTACAGTTCCATTATCCAACATATCCTTCATGTTGACTAAACAACAGTTAAACATAGGTTGTACAATATAGTCCATGTCGTGAATATGTATTGCACCTTCATCGTGGGCTTGTATAAGTTCTACAGGAATAATCTTTCTTCTAGCTATGTCTTTAGATACTTCCCCTGCAATTAAATCCCTTTGAGTAGAAGCAATATATGCATTCTTGTTTGAGTTTTCCTTCATTAACTCGTGGTTTTCAGTTTCAAGCAGTCCTATTATACTATCGTCGGTAGTATTTTTTTCTCTCTTATATGTTTGTACCGCTTTGTAGTTTTCATAAGATCTTGCTGTAGCAGGGTTGTTGTTTTGAATAAGTTTATAATAAACTTGGTCTTCTATATCGAAAATAGACATAGTTCTTCCAGTGGTTTTTGCAAAGTCTTCTATTTCAGAAGCTATTTTTTCTGCAAGGCCATCTTCAAAAATTCCAGTGCTGGAATTCATTGCCTTTTCAATTGCAACAATTATTTTTTCTTTGTTAAATTCAACTAAATTTCCATCTCTCTTTTTTACTTTCATTTTAATCACCTGCTACTATTTTATAGGAAATAACTACATATAGCAACCACAAGATGTAGGACGCACTATATATAGTTGTTTGTCCTATGCATTACTTATGAATAATATTTACATTTAAACTACCCTTCAGCCATTTATCATGAGTAAATATTCATATGAAATATTTTTAACAAATTTTCATTGTGGAAAAATTTTTTTTAAAC